>JALWJV010000380.1 GCA_026996955.1 Deltaproteobacteria bacterium | reverse complement strand
CATGTGTAGCCACAAACCTTGTGCCCATCTGCACGCCGGCAGCACCCATCTTTATAAAGCGATAGATGTCCTCGCCGGTGTATATTCCACCTGCTGCAATTACAGGTATCGGGGCATTGTACTTCTCCCTGAAAGGCGTAACAGCCTCAATAACCTCGGGCACCAGGTTTTCTATCTGAAATTCGGGCTTATCAAGGTCTTCCGCATGGAATCCAAGGTGACCTCCGGCCTTTGGCCCCTCAACCACAATGGCATCAGGAAGCCTGTCAAAATGTCCCTGCCACCTGCGGCACAGAATAGTTGCTGCCCGGCCTGATGATACTATGGGCACCAGCTTGGTATTACAGCCCTCAGGAATCATGCCAGGGAGTTTGAGGGGAAGACCTGCGCCGCTGATAATAAGGTCAGCACCGGCACTAGCAGCAGTCTTTACCATGGTTTCATAATCCTGGAGCGCAACCATGATATTAACACCAACCACTCCATCAGGAACGGCCTTCTTGACATTTTTTATCTGCTTTGCCAATGCCCTGTAGGTGGCTTCCTGGGGCTTGGATGCAAAATCCTTTTCTTCAAGCCCTATAAGCACTGCGGCCAGCACACCTATGCCACCTGCCTTTGCCACAGCAGTGGCAAGGCCCTCCATGGATATTCCAACTCCCATTCCACCCTGAATTATAGGAAGACGCGCTGTTACATCACCTATCTTCAGAGGTGGCGGCATTATATCTTTAACAGGAGATTGATTTTTCATAATTAAAAAAGTATTACCTGACCAGTATTACTCAATCTGGATATTTTAATATTCTATTGGCAGTTTCTGCACCTGTGACCTGGTAAATACAGGGCCGTCATGACAGACATAAACCGGCCCTACGCTGCAGTGACCGCATATTCCTATGCCACATTTCATGCGATTTTCAAGGGAGAGATATACCTGATCATCAGTCCATCCAATCTCTTCAAGTGGAGGCATTGTAAATTTGATCATTATGGGCGGTCCACAGATGAGTGCAGCAGCATTATCCGGAGACGGGGCAACCTGGCCTGCAATGGTGGGGACGAAACCAACAAGTCCGTCCCACCCGGGTGCCTCCCGGTCAATGGTGACATGCATGTCAACATCGTCCCGTGCCTGCCACTTTTCAAGCTCATCTCTGTATAGAAGCATACCAGGTGTCCTTGCACCGTAAATAACGGTTATCTTTCCGTAATCCTGGCGATGTTCAAGCATGTAAATAAGTGTTGCCCGAAGTGTGGTAAAGGCAAATCCGCCGGCAATAATAACTATATTCTTGCCTTTCAGCTCTGTATCAACAGGAAAACCGTTACCCAAAGGGCCTCTTACGCCTATTCTGTCACCCTCCTTCATGTTATGAAGAGCAGTGGTAACAACTCCGGCCCTGTTAACAGTAAAGAGCAGATGGCCCTCCTCTGTGGGAGAGGAGGCAATTCCAATAGGTATCTCTCCCTTTCCTGCAAGAGAAAGCATGGCAAACTGTCCGGCTGTATGCTTCCAGGCCTCCCTGTCCGCCTTGTCTTCCAGCACAATGCGGAATGTCTTGAGATTGCCGTCTTCTGTCTCTACCTTGATATTGTCCAGGCGAGCCGGATAAGGCCTGTATGGATTTTTTGTGCTTGACATATCATTTATCTCTCTGAAAATTCCGAGGCTTCATTATATATGTAAAAGTGATCTCATAACTTCCCTGATGTCAATATTAACAGGACAGTCCCTTACACATCTTCCGCATCCTACGCAGGAAATAGGGCCAAACCTGTCGGGAAAGTACTTCATCTTGTGCATGAAACGGTTCCGTACACGCTGAATCTTCTGCCCTCTTGGATTATGGCCTGATGCATGGAGGGTAAACAGGGGAAACATGCATGAGTCCTGACACCTTATCCGTCTCCCCTTTCCATGAAGGGTTTCATCCTGAATATCAAAACAGTAACAGGTAGGACAGAGAAATGTACATGCGCCGCAGTTTATGCACCTGTCTGCAAGCTCCTGCCAGAACGGGGCATTGTAAAGCTCCATCAGGTCCTTTGCCCTTAGCTGCTCTTCAGGATTCCTTATCTCGTCAGAACCTGCTCTCGCCTTTTCCTCAAGTGCTTCAACTGCAGAGATATCCGAATCAGTGACCTCTTTACCAGATGATTCAGCCAGGGCCAGCAACGCCTCTCCACGCTCTGTCATGGCACGGGCTATATAACTTCCATCAATTTCAGTCAGAGATACATCACAACCTTCTGTTCCCATTGGTGATCCGCCTGTTTCAGAACAGAAGCATGTTGAGCAGACCTGGCTGCATGTAAGGCCAATAATGGCATTTTTCTCCATATTTGCCTGATAATATGTATCTGCCTTGCAGGCCAAGGCATTAAGCCCTATGCTTCTTGCATCACATGGCCTTACACCAAATACCACGTTTTTTCTCCCGTTTTCCTCTGGTTCAGAGGGCAGGCAGCAGTTAGGGTCTGTTGGGACAGTTGAAAATTTGAGAAGTGTTTCCGGCTGAGGAAAAAGAAAATTCTTAACCGGCCTTGCCGGAACCCCCGGTTTTATTTCAGGCATGGAGTAATCGGTAAGAAGTGTCCATGTACCCTTTGCCGGACCATCAGGGGCTGGAACGTAAATATCCCTTTCCCCGGCCATAGCTGAAAGCCACTGTCCAATTGCGTTTCTGTCAAGTTTCAAGGCCTTCATTACCTGTCCCCTCCCTTCTCAGACTTCTCTGTAAGGACAAATCCCTGGGGATCAGCCGGGTTGTATGTGGTAAGGGGCAGGGGTTCATCTAGTGACATTCCTGCCTCGCTCCCATACATTTCAAGCACGTCCTTGTTGAGTTTTTTGGTAAGAAGCCTCATTGGAATCCCCACAGGACAAACGCTTTCACACGAGCCGCAGTCAGTGCATCTGCCGGCACAGTGATAGGCCCTGAGTATGTGGAAGAGCATTGTGTCTGTCTGCTCTGTACTCTTTCCAACCCACTGTGGCCTTGAGTCATCAACAAAACAGGTTGGGCAGTAACAGAGCGGGCATGCGTTACGGCACGCATAACATCTTACGCATGAAGAAAATGAATCAGCAAACCAGTCCCAGCGTTCTTCAAGTGATTTGTGCTCTATCTCATCAACCTGGGCAAAACGGTCCTGGACCTGGCGCTCACCAGCAGGATCACCAATAAGGATGTCGTAAATTACAGGGTCAGGATGTACGCATGTCTTGCAGTTATCCCTTACCACGTCCCATCGGTTAAGCTCCTGCTCAAACCCCTCACCACTGATTTTAAGGGAATGATCCTCCTCAGTGCAGGCCTGAATATCCCTTTCTCCAACAGCCTCCTTGACCTTGCGGGCGCTTACCATACCCCTGCTTGGAACACCCACAATTACCACCCTGTCACGGTCAACCTGATTCTCCTTTATCTGTACAACGATATTCCTTGACCAGCATCCTGTGGCAAGAATGCCAACCTTTGGGAGAGGGCCTTCAGGGGGCGGATCACCAGGCCGTCTTGGCGGTTCAAATGATTTCAGCAGGGCCGGAAGGTAGTTTGCAAGGTTCAGAACACAGAAACTGTTCCATACCAGCCTGGAAGCATCCTCCGGCTTTCTGGCCACAAAGGGCCTGACGCTCATGGGCAGGCTTCCGGCCTCATATCCAATAAAGGCTGCTATTTCACCTGATGAAAGAAGCCGTTGAGCCTCGGAGCGTATCTTCTCTGTAATCTTCTCGTTTACTGTTGACATGGCCTCTATCCTATTCTCTTCACAAGACGTGTTGACGGCCCCAGTTTTTTCACCTTGTCAGTTACTTCCTTAACCACCTCTGCAAACTGTTCACCTTCTGAGGCTGAAACCCAGGAAAAGTTCACCCTGCCCGGTTCAATGCCCACAAACTCAAGCAGGTTGTTAAGCAATGCAAACCTGCGCCTTGCAAACAGGTTTCCACTTATGTAATGGCAATCTCCAGGATGACAGCCGGAAACCAGCACTCCGTCAGCACCTGAACGCAGGGCGTCAAGTATCATGTTGGCGCTCACCCTTCCGGAACAGGGCAACCGGATGATTCGAATATTGGGTGGATACTGAAACCTGCTAACGCCTGCAAGGTCAGCGCCTGCATAACTGCACCAGTTACACAGAAACGCCACTATCTTGGGCTCCCAATTTTTTTCAGATGTTGTTCCCATTTATTTCACCATATTCAGTTATTAACTGACTAATGCCTATTTTGCTGACTCTACCTGGGCTGTTCAATCCAGGAAACGCCCTGGAACTCCGGCTGGATTAAGACCGTGTGACCCAACCCCTCGGCTACCAGTTGTCCATTATAGTCTCAAGCTCTGCCATTATCTGTTCGTTACCCATGTTTTTAAGGGTAATGGCATCGGAACGGCATCCTGCCACACAGGCCCCACAACCCTTGCACATTGCCTCGTTGACAACCGCCTTTTCAGTTGCCTCATCAATGCTCACTGCATTGTATGCACATACTTCTGTACATACAGCACAACCTGTACATTTGCGCGGATCAACCTGGGCCGTGATACTCTCTGCAGGTATCTCATCCTGGGACAGCACTATGGATGCCCTTGAGGCTGCAGCCTGGGCCTGGGCTATGGTCTCATCCATGGGTTTTGGATAATGACACAGGCCAGCCAGGAAAATGCCGTCTGTTGCAAAATCAACCGGCCTGAGCTTCATGTGTGCTTCCATAAGAAAACCGTCTGCCCTGATGGAGCACTTGAAGAATTTAGCCAAATCATGAACATCAACCTTTGGCCGTACTGCAGTGGCAAGAACAAGCATGTCAGGATTAAGCTCCACCTCTGCATCAATGATGGGGTCCTTTACCGTTACCTTTATGTTTCCACCCTCTTCAGTAACAGCCGGAAGGTTTTCAAGGTCATACCTTATAAAAATTATTCCCTTTGCCCTTGCCTCCTGATACAGCCTTTCACGCTGACCGTATGTGCGTATGTCCCTGTAAAGCATGAAAATATCCATGTCCGGATTGAGCTCTTTCAGTTTCAGGGCCTGATCTATGGCGTGGGTACAGCAAACCCTGCTGCAGTAGGGCCTTTCCGGTACACGGGAACCAACACAGTGGATAAATACCGTCTGGTTAATGCCTGAGAGGGAACTGTCTTCTGCAATGAACTTCTGATCAAGTTCAAGAAGGGTATGAACATTGGGATTTTTGCCGTACAGGTAGTTCCACCTGCTGTCACTGTCAGGTTTGAATGACCCTGCGCCAACTGCAATTATTGAGACACCGTGTTTAAGCTCGGTTCCGTCTGTAAGAACAGTTGTAAAATTTCCAACAGAACCAGATACCCCCTTAACGCTCACACCGCATTTAAGGTCTATGTTTTCATGGGATTTGACTGTATCAACAAGGGAGGCAAGATAATCCTGCACCGGGTTACCCTGCCAGGTACGGTAAAATTTACGGGCATGCCCGCCTATATCGTCCTTTCGTTCCACCAGGGTTACAGGAAATCCCTGGTCTGCAAGGGAGACTGCTGCTGTCATTCCTGCAACACCTGCACCTATAACAAGTGCGGACTTTGTAACCTTTACGCTGTTATACGGCAGAGGCGCATCTCCTCTGACCTTTGCAACCGCAACCCTCACCAGGTCCTTTGCCTTTTCCGTGGCTGCCTCCGGTTCGTTCTGGTGAACCCATGAATCCTGGTCACGGATATTGGCCATTTCAAACAGGTACTTGTTAATACCTGCATTTCTCAAGGTTTCCTGGAAAAGTGGCTCGTGGGTTCTGGGCGTGCAAGATGCAACAACAACCCTGTTAAGCCCCTCTCTCCTGATGGTCTCCTCCATCTGGTCAATGGTATCCTGTGAACATGTAAAGAGGTTGTTTTGCGCAAGAACAACTCCTGGAAGTGTCTTCGCATATTCAGTAACCGCCTCTACATCCACAACGCTGGCAATGTTGATTCCACAGGAACAGACAAAAACACCTATCCTGGGAGGCTCGGAATATACGTTCTTTTCCGGGGGATATTCCTTTTTCTTTGTATCCTTCCAGCGTGCCGGGGCAAGTATGCGTCCTGCCTCAAGTGCCGCAGCACTTGCCTCCATTACAGACTGGGGAATATCCTTTGGCTCAGCCGCTGCACCGCATACAAACACGCCGTTACGGCTGGTGCTTACCGGTTTGAAAGGATCAGTAACAATAAACTTGTCTGCATCAAGGCTAACGCCTGCCTTTGCTGCAAGCTCTATTGCCTGCTGTGGCATCTCAAGCCCTACTGAAAGGACAACAAGATCAAAATCTTCATACCTTATCTCACCGTCCTCACCGGCATATCTGACCCTGAGGTTATCATTCTCTCCAGATGGAAGCACCGAGTGTATTCGTGCCCTGTGAAATTTTACTCCTTCGGAAGCTGCACGGTTATAGTACTCCTCAAACTCCTTGCCATGTGTACGCATGTCCATGAAAAATATTGAGGCATCAAGGTCACCGCTTTCAGAATGCTCTCTTGCAATAACTGCCTGCTTTATTGCATACATGCAGCACACAGATGAACAGTAACCGTGACAGGCCCTGTTTATATCCCTTGAACCTACGCACTGGAGCCAGGCAATCTTCTTTGGTTCCTTTCCGTCAAAGGGCCTTTCCATGTGCCCCATGCATGGACCTGAGGGGCTTAAAAGCCTTTCAAACTCCATGGAGGTCACAACGTTCGGAAGCCTGCCATAGCCTGTATAATCCAGTTTTGAAGGATCAAAGGGCTTGAATCCCGGGGCCATTATTACAGAGCCTATTTCAAGCACATGCTCAGTTGGCTTGTCGTCAAAGTTGATGGCCTTTGAAGGACATACCTTTTCGCACATGCCGCACCTGCCTGGCTTGTTAAGCCAGATACAGTGCTCGGCATCAATGGCATATTTCAGGGGAACTGCCTGGGGATATTTCAGGTATATTGCCTTGCGCTTTCCAAGGCCCATGTCAAATTCATTAACCACCTTTTTAGGGCACTTTTCAGCGCATGTTCCACATGCAATACACTTGTCAGGGTCAACATAACGGGGATTCTGCTTTACAACAGCCTTGAATGAACCTGGTTCTCCCTCCAGGGAGACAAGTTCTGATAGTGTAAGCAGGTTTATATTAAGATGGCGTCCGCATTCAACAAGTTTTGGAGAAAGAATACAGGCGGAACAGTCATTGGTTGGAAATGTCTTGTCAAGCTGTGACATTCCTCCACCAATGGCAGCACTCTTTTCAACAAGATGCACATAGAAACCGCTGTCTGCCAGGTCAAGAGCAGCCTGTACCCCTGCAATTCCGCCTCCAACAACCAGAACGCTGCCGGAAACCTCTGACAAGGCACCTGTGTTTCCCTGCTGATTTTTTTTATTACTCATGAAATAATCCCCGAAATTTTCATGTACGTGAAGCCTGTCTGAATAAATTTTTTTTAACTAAAACGCTCATAACTGTACAAACAGGCCATTTCTTTAGTAGGATTTAATTTAATTAACTGAAAGTAATCAATAAATTATTTATCGCGTACCAGGGCCTTTTCAAGCCAGTTCCACAGATGGGTAGTCTTCCATTTACCCCCAAAGTGACTACATATATCAAGAACCTGGGTATGGCAGTTGTGACACGGCGTAATTACTACATCTGCACCTGTGGCTGCCAACTGGTCAAATTTGATTTTGCCGTATCTCCTTCTGTTTTCAGAAAAACCGGCCTGAAGGGCGCCGCCTCCTCCTCCACAGCAGTAGTTATTTGACTTGTTTGGCCAGACCTCTATGAAGTTTTCCTCACCTGCAACCTGTTTGATTACAAATCTCAGGTCATCGGCAACTTCATCTCCAATTCCCTGACGTACCAGCTTGCACGGGTCCTGAACGGTAAATTTCAGTCCTTCTGTATTCCAGGATGAATCAACCTTGATTCTCCCCTCCCTTATCCATTTGGCATAAAGGGTAATAATGCTAACAAATTCAAATTTGTGCGGGATATTAAATCTGCGCAACCCTTCCAGGGTCGCATAGTACATGTGGCCTCACTCAGTATTGATATAATATCGCACCCCCAGGGCATCTACTGTTTCAGCCTGGTTCCGGACCGTCTTCTCCCAGTCTTCCGGATCCCCGGAAAACAGGCAGTAGTTTGCTCCATCCCACCATTTTGAGGAATATGTCCAGTCCACACCTGCAGCATGCAGTATTTTCCACAGCGGGACCATCTCCTCCGGCTCAACTGTTGGTTCCTTGGCATTCTGATTCAGGTAAAATTCAGCACCCTTTTTATCTATGGGTGCCTGGAGATCAGCCCACTCAGGCTCATTTTCCCTTACTTCTTCAAGTACGTCACCCACTACCCAGACGAAATCATCATTGGGGATGCCGGTGCTGTTTGATTCTTTTTGAAGATCACAGGAACGCTGCAGGTTTTTGGGCCTTTTATCCTTTGGCCGCATACCCCTGAGCTCATAAACAAAACGTCCTACATTAATCTTCATGGGGCACGCATATTCACAGCGCTGGCACATGGTACATGAATAAATCCAGTCAGTTTCCAGTAACTTTTCATCCTGGCCCAGTACCAGAAGCCTCAAAAACTTTCTGGGATCCATGTCCTCTATGCCAGATGCAGGACAACCGCTTACGCACATTCCACACGTAAGGCAATAATCAATATGGGCATCAGGCACTGCCTCCTGCATGTGCTGCTTGAGTTTTGTCCTGAGTTTCCTGATTTCTAATTTTTGTTCAAGCATTATATCACTCCTGAGCGACTACTCCGGATTTATAAAACAGCCTGCCGTATGTGCTGTAAAAGTCAGGTTTTTGTGAGCTGATCCCGGACATAGTGGTGAAGACGGGCATAAAAGAATCCAGGAACAAAACAAAAAACAGTGACCTGACTACAGCTTAAAAACTGCCCACTTTCAATTAACTCATTCAGACAATGTTAGCAAGTGCAGTGTTGAAAAATGAGTTTTCAATTTTTGGGAAATTTATAATTCAAACAGGGGAGAAGGAAGGTGATAAGAGGAAATTATTGGTAACTGTTCAGCACACTTATTGAATGAGGTTGGTAAATGGCCTTGTTTTTCCGTTCCGGTGAACAATTTCTTGTTTTTCTAAGGCTTGCTCCGCCAAAATCGCGAAACTCGCTCGTGCCTCGCTCAGACAGACGCGATTTTTCTGGCTGCGCTTCGCCAAGAAAAACTACGAAATTGTTCAAAGTCACTCCAAAACAAGACCATTTACCACGCTGAATAGATACAATTATTGTAGAATATGAGAATTGATTCAGTTTCTGCACAAAACAGTAATTGAGCGTTTCATAAGTTTGAAACGCTCAATCACCCTAAAAGTTGACTAGATATCCAGCTCACTTACCTCCAGAGCATGAGACTGTATAAACTGGCGTCTTGGTTCAATTTTTTCACCCATCAGCGTGGTAAATAGAAGTTCAGCCTCATCTGCATCC
>JALWJV010000379.1 GCA_026996955.1 Deltaproteobacteria bacterium | reverse complement strand
ATAGATTCCTGTCTGTATGAGGCAGGAACAGGCACGAAACATAATGATCCATAAACTGTGGATTGTCACTGAGGTCAAAATGGGTCATCATCTTTGAGACCTCGTTCATCTCTGCAAACGCATGGAGTGAAAATGCCGCAGCCCTTGCACCGATGAGAGAGCTGTTTCCGGCAAAGTAAAATTTCTCCCTGGGAAGGTCTGGCAAAAGCCCTATGGTAATTGCCTGATCAAGGTCCAGGTAACTTCCAAAGTTTCCGGCAAGTATCACCCTGTCCAGGTCTTCTATACCCATTCCTACTGATTCCAGAAGGGTCAGGTATCCGGCAAACATGGCACCCTTTGCCCTTATCAGGTTCTCCACATCCGCCTCTGTAAACACGATGTCCTGTCCGGTTGCTGAAGATGCCTTTTCCACAACCACATATTCATAGCCGTCAGCTCCTGGCCTTATACGCTCTGAACCAAGGTCCCTCTTGAACTTACCCTGCTGATCAAGGGCGCCGGTGGTAAAGAGCCCGGCAAGGAGACTTATGATACCTGAACCGCATATACCCTTTGCCTTCTTACCGCCGATTGTAAGCACCATTGGCTCAAAGGTTTCAGGATGGATATGAACCACCTCAACAGCGCCGGTAGTTGCGCGCATTCCATGTTTTATGCCTCCACCCTCAAAGGCAGGACCAGCCGAACAGGCAGCACATGCCATCCAGTCCTGATTGCCCAGGACTATCTCTCCGTTGGTACCAATATCAATAAAAAGTGTCAGCTCAGGCTGATGATTAAGACCAACTCCGACAACTCCTGCCACAATATCGCCGCCAACATAGCTTGCCACACATGGCGCCAGAAAAATCCGCACGTGTTCAGGGACCTTTATACCAAATTCTGCTGCCCTGACCGGCATGAACCTGCTTGCCACAGGCACATAGGGCTGTGCCCTGAGAAACCTGGTTTCAAGGCCAAGGAGGAAGTGGGTCATGACAGTATTTGCGGCAATGGTTATCAGGCTGAGATCATCAGGCGATACAGAATTGGCATCCAGGAGTTCATTAATGAGTCCATTTAAGCATGAGGCTATCTTTTCCTGCAGAACAAGAAGGCCATCGCCGCTTTTAGCAAATTCCATCCTTGAGATGACATCTTCGCCGTAACTTACCTGCGGATTATAGTTGGAGCGTTCATCTACTATTTTTTCAGATGTAAGGTCAAGCAGTTGTGCAGAGACAGTGGTGGTTCCAATATCAAATGCTACGGCAAGGTGATGTGAGAGACGATCTCCAGGTTCAACACGTATCAGCCTGCGAACCTCTGCCGTTTTCCCCTCCATTATGCTTGCAGTAACCTCCCACCCGGAGGTCCTGAGTGCATCAGGAAGTGTATAGAGCACCTGGCTGTCCACATCAAATGAGATGCCCTGAAGAGGCCCCTGTCCCAACTCGCGTCTAAGTCGTGACAAATCACTTTCATGGTCCTGCAGAGAGGGCTCAGGCAGGTTAAGCTTTATCTTAGAAACTGCAGGATGAAGCCTCCACTTTACAGATGCACCGTGGGTACTGATCCATGAAACAGGCTTGGACGCCCCGGGCCTTGCCAGTGCCTTTCTGTCCATCTCCGATTCAACCGGGACACGGACAGTACAGTCTGTCAAAGGAAATGTTGCACAGGCCTTCCAGCCGCCATCAGGGAGTTCTTCACCCTTGACCTCACCGGATTCTATGAAAATTCTGCACTTGTTGCACACCCCTGCACCACCGCATGATGCATTAACATGCACGCCTATCTGCATTGCGGCTTTCAGCAGATTTTCATCCTCTGGTATCTCGATGGTGGAATTTGCAGGTAAGAAAGTTACTTTAGGCATATTTATCCTCGAGTCTCAGCATGATTGAATTCAAAGAAATAACCCTGTTTCAGCATGTTGGCAAAATCCAGGCTGACAAATTTCTGATTTCTGAATTGTTAATCCCCTGAATATGCTTTCATAACACTGAACGGGCATATTATCCATTCAAACATACTGGACGGAGTTTTCAAGATGCCATTGTACATGCCATGACCTGAACATTGACAACCCAGTGAGCAGATACGTTGAGTGAAAAGTGGCTTTAAGTTATGAGATTTAATACTTGAAGGGGGCAGTTACAATATAAAAACAAAAAAGGCCTGTGTATTTCTGGAATCTACAGGCTTTGTTAGAGA
>JALWJV010000378.1 GCA_026996955.1 Deltaproteobacteria bacterium | reverse complement strand
AATTATGAAGAAATTTGAAAAGAAAATGTTCAGGCCAGGCATGAAGCCTGCTGAGATAGTAAATAAACTCAGAGACCTTGACGGTGTTGCCATCACCTGCACAGGCATGAGGGATGCAGGTCAGTCAGACTACAAGAACCGTCACAGAATATATGATCTGAAACTCCTTGCACCCTATTACGAGGAGATGAATCTCTTCAGCTCAGAGTGCCACGGCGGTGCACGCTGGCACGTTGGGGTCATGAACCGCAAGGAAGACCCCTTTGAAGAGATAGAGATATTACGAGAGCGCATGCCGAGCGTCATGCTCCAGACCCTTATCAGGGAGACCAACCTCTTTGGTTACAGGCCGTATCCCAAAAATGTAATTGAGTACGTGGTGCAGAGGGTTGACATAGACGTATGGCGCTGCTTCTCATTCCTCAATGATGTCCGTAATATGCGGGCAGTTGCCGAGGTTGTAATGAAACGCGGCAGGCTGTTTCAGCCAGCCATCTCATTTACCCAGTCAGACTGGACCACCAACGAATACTACCTTTCTGTTGTAAAGGACATTGTTGATCTTTGTGCAGGCACTGATGAAATCGTACTCTGTATCAAGGACATGGCAGGTGTGGGCAGCCCTGAGCGTATAAGCAGCCTGGTGGATGCCATCAAACAGAAGTACCCTGATCTTGTAATACAGTATCACCGCCATGCCACAGACGGCCTTGCAATGCCGGCCCTTCTTGCCGCTGCAAAGGCAGGTGCAAAGGTGCTTGATGCTGAGGAGGATTCCCTCACCAGGTTCTATGGCCAAGCCCCCATTCTTGCACTGCAGGCATATCTTGAAGAGTCAGGCATTAATGTTGTGCTTGACAGGGAGATGGCTGAAAAGGCAGTTCAGAAGGTCAGGGAGTGGATTGGCCATTACGAGTGGGCAGAGTCTCCATTCAAGGGCTTTGACCACACTGTTACCAGCCACAGGATGCCTGGCGGCGCATTTCCAAGCTCCTTTGAGCAGGCAGAAAAAGGCGGTTTCCTCCACCTTATGCCGGCCATCCTCAAGGTAATGTCCCTGTACAACAAGATCGTAAAATACTTTGATGTTACTCCGGGCTCACAGATTACATGGGTAACCTGCAGCGGCATTGTAAACAAGTACGCCAAGGAAAAGGGCGAGGCTGGTGTTCAGCATGTAATTGATCTTCTCACGAAACTGGTTGAAGAAAAGAACCAGAACTTCAAGGCAATGAACGAGGAAGAGCAGGCAGAGCTTCTGAAACTCTTTGCCACTGCACCGGGTGATTTCAAGAATCTCCTCCTTGGCGGTTACGGCAGGCTTCCCATGGGCTGGCCTGATGAGTGGGTTTACAGAAGCGCCTTTGGCGAAGAGTGGAAGGAAAAACTCAAGGAGAGAAAGGAAGTCTCCCCGCTTGAACAGCTCAAGGACGATAACCTTGACCAGATCAGGAATGACCTTGCCGACGCCATCGGCCGCAAGCCCACTGAGGAGGAGTTTATCCTCTACCTCATGCACCCCAAGGATGCCCTGGGAATAATCGAATTCCGCGAACAGTATGGTGATACACCCCTTGTGCTTCCAACCAATGTATGGCGCGAGGGCCTTAAGAATCCCGGAGACAAGGTTGAATTTATCCTCTGGGGACAGCCATACTGCATAGAGCTCGTATCAATCGGTTCAGAGCACGAAGGTATAATCCATGTTGTCATGAAGGTTAACAACAAGACCAGGGTTTACACAGTGGAAACACCAAGGGCCAAGAAGGTAGAGATCCGAATGGCCAAGGGTCCTGAAGAGATAGGGGCACCAATTAACGGTAACCTCTGGCGAATAGGAAATCCGGACAGGGGTGCCATCAAGGTTGGAGATGTTGTCCACAAGGGTGAAGAGATTGCCAACCTTGAGGCAATGAAAATGGAAAACGCTATCCTTGCCCCGTTTGACGGCGTGGTCAAGGAGATAGCTGTAAAACTGAACGACTCGGTACAGGAAGGCCAGTTGCTCTTTGTATTGGAGAAGAAGTAACTGACAGACGCAAAACACCAACTGCCCTAGATTGAGCGTTTCAAAATCTGGAAAATTATTTTTTCAATGAAATTAAAAGGAGTTATGTTGATTATAGCTTTCCAGTTTTGAAACCCTTCGGGATTGCCGTATTTACTGCATCTCCTTTGTCAGAGGAATCCCCATATAGC
>JALWJV010000377.1:8122-9644 GCA_026996955.1 Deltaproteobacteria bacterium | reverse complement strand
TCCGGTAGAAGAGCTTGAAAAGATGCTGCAGGAGTATGGTGTTTCAAATAGCTCAATGGTAATAATTTATGATCAGGGAATGACATCAAGTGATACGGCCAAGAGCGCAAGGGCTGTGTGGACCCTTCACTGGTTGGGCCATGAAAACTGCGCTTTGCTTGATGGAGGTTTCAATGCCTGGGAACAGAAGGAACTGCCTGTTGATACGGCTCCGGCCATAAGGCCAAAAGGCGATTTCAGGGCTTCACCTCAACCTGAAAAAGTTATCACCCTGGCCGAAGTGAGGAAGAAAATGGGGGACGGCACCACGGTGTTTGTTGATCTCAGGGAACCTTTCCAGCACTTTGGGCATGAGAAGAAGAGCAATATTGCCAGATATGGGCATCTCACCGGCTCACTCCTCATGCCTGCCGCCTATATGACCATTGGCGGGCAGAATTTTTCACCTGCTTTTCTGAGATCAAAAGAGGAATTGCAGCAGATGGCTGCAGGCGCCGGTATTCCTGATAGGAGGGATCAGGAAATAGTTGTTTACAGCAATACCGGAGAACAGGCTGCTCTTGGTTACTTTGTCCTGGATACCATTCTGGGATATACCAATGTCAGGTTGTTTGATGGTTCCATGCTGGAGGCCGCAAAGGCCAAGGACATTCCAATCTCCATGTATGCATGGGGCTGGAATGAAAAAGGAGCGGTAAAAGGCAGATAATCAGACATTGAACATGGTCGGCCGGGCGCTGGTTCGTCCGGCCTTGTTTCATTAGTTGTATCTCAACGGAATCATATTAAATGTAACTATTTTTCCCTTCCAGAATGAATCCCCGTTGGGAAAAGCCACCTTTCTTAAACGTTTTTTTATTGCTATCCAGGAAGACTCCCCCCTTGTCCCAACATTTTCACGTGCTGCGGATATGTAATTTTTGATACTTGTGTTTCCAGTAACCTCAATTGGAATACGGCCCTTCTAAATTTCCACAAGCTAACAGCTCACCATCCAGTGTGTGCAATGTGACCTTGCACTGATATGTTTAAATCCTGAAGTAAGTGCGCTGTCTCATTGTTATCCGTTACGAAATGGCGTAAAATCGTTTAGCAGTCTTTTATTACTCAGCAGTACGTGTATTGTTCAGCCAAATTTAACCTCGTTATCATAAACCTGGATTTTACGCCTATCATTGGGGATGCACATCATGAAACTTCCTATTGGGATATCAACTTTCAGCAAGATAAGGGAAGATAACTATATTTATATCGATAAGACTGAACTTGCTCTGCGTATAATAAATAATCATAGTTACGTTTTCCTCTCCCGACCGCGCAGGTTTGGAAAGAGCCTGATGCTTGATACGCTGAAAGAGATATTTGAAGGCAACCGGGAACTGTTCGAGGGGCTTTATATCCATGACAGGTATGATTTTGACTCATCTTTGACAGTTGGTGATGTCGCGCGGCATAAAATGGGCCTCTTGGCATAAAAAAGGCAGGGCTATCGGGGTTATTGGGCAACTTTTTGTGAAAATTT
>JALWJV010000377.1:0-8112 GCA_026996955.1 Deltaproteobacteria bacterium | reverse complement strand
GCTTTATATCCATGACAGGTATGATTTTGAGAGGTACCCGGTAATAAAGATATCCTTTGGAGGCAATCTCAGAAGTATTGAATCCATTACTGAAAGAATCAAGGTTATCCTTGAAAGGTGCGCAAAATCCCTTGGCGTTGACTGCGGGCATGGAAACGTGGACAACATGTTTGAGGCCCTTATAAGGGAGGCTCATGAAAAATATGACAAAAAAGTGGTGGTGCTTATTGATGAGTACGACAAGCCCATTCTTGACAACATCGACAACCGGGAAATGGCGCTTAATGCCCGGGAATTCCTGAAGGGGTTTTATACAATCCTCAAGGAAAATGACGCTTACCTGCGCTTTGTGTTTCTAACCGGGGTCAGCAAGTTTGCCAGGGTGTCCATATTCAGCGGCTTGAATAACCTTGATGATATCAGCCTTGACAGGCCCTATGCAGCAATTTGCGGCTATACCCAGGAAGATGTTGAAACCACGTTTGCCCCCCTTCTGAAAGGGGTTGACATGGAGAAATTCGGCGCATGGTATAATGGCTATAACTTCAACGGTGAAAATGTCTACAATCCCTTTGATGTACTGCTCTTTATCTCCAAGGAACATACTTACAATAGCTACTGGTTCTCCACGGCAACTCCTACCTTTCTGGTAAAACTTCTGAGTGAGCAGGAGTTCTTTGCTCCTGAGCTGGAACACCTTGTATCCAACCAGACCCTGGTTGACAGTTTTGACATTGAAAAGCTTCGCATTGAGCCAATACTCTTTCAGAGTGGGTACCTGACACTTGACTCCATTGAAGAAACGCCATTTGGCGGGCTTGAATACAGGCTGAGAATCCCAAACAAGGAAGTCCAGATATCATTTAATGATATGATAATGGAACTTCTTTCTGATTTTTCTTTCAAGCTGGAAAACAAGAACAGGCTTTACCTCTCCCTTTCTGCAGGAGACATGGATGCACTGAAGCAAAACCTGCATGCACTTTATGCGGGCATCCCATATACACACTTTACCAACAACAATATATGCAAGTACGAGGGATATTACGCCAGTGTGTTTTATGCGTGCATCGCAAGCCTTGGTCTGAAAATTATTCCGGAAGACATCACCAACAGGGGCAGGATTGATTTTACTGTTTTTATAGAGGACAAATGTTATATTTTTGAATTTAAGGTAATGGACGAAAATCCTCTGAAACAGGTAAGAGAAAAGAAATACTTTGAAAAGTACATGGATTCAGGAAAGGAAATAATAATTGCAGGCATTACTTTTGATGAAGAGAAGAGAAATATTTCGAGTATGGAGTGGGAGAAGATATCATTATCCTGAACAGTCATTTACCTGAATTGAGCGTTTCAAAAGTTTGAAGAAATGATTTTGTACGATATTAAAAGGAGTTACATGTATCATACTCTTCAACTTTTGAAACGCTCAACTCAGGATTTAATAAAGGCATTATATGAAATTTATAGATCTTGACAGGCAGTACAGGGAGTACAGGCAGGAGATAGACAGTGCAATTAACAGGGTACTTGAAAGTGGGCAGTTTATCCTGGGAAGCACTGTATCAAATCTTGAAAAGACCCTGGCGGATTTTGTTGGCGTCCCCTTCGCTATTGCAACCTCTTCCGGGACAGACGGGCTGCTCCTTGCCCTGATGGCTGAAGGAACTGGCCCGGGAGATGAGATAATCACCACCCCTTTTACCTTTATTGCCACTGCTGAAGTCATAATGCTCCTTAGGGCAAGGCCGGTTTTTGTGGACATTGAGCCGGATACCTTTAATCTATCTGTGGAGAAGATTCAGGAGGCCCTTGAAGAGCGAAGGAAGGCAGGCGGGCAGGTACGGGGCATCATGCCGGTTAGTCTCTATGGCCAGTGCGCCGACATGGATGAGATAAATGATCTTGCCGCTCAGGAGGGGCTTTTTGTTATAGAAGATGCCTGCCAGTCCTTTGGGGCAATGTACAGGGGCAGGCGTTCGTGTGCACTTTCAAGGTATGGTGTAACCTCCTTTTTCCCCTCAAAGCCCCTGGGCTGTTATGGGGACGGAGGCATGGTATTTACAGACAGCAGCGAACGCGCGGAAAAACTCAGGGCAATGAGGGTGCATGGGCAGAGCAGGAGGTATCGCCATGATATTCTGGGCATAAATGGCCGTCTGGACGCTATCCAGGCAGCAATCCTTTTGGCAAAATTTCCACATTTTGAACATGAGATAGAGTTGAGGCAGCAGGCTGCCAACCGCTACATGGCCCTCCTTTCAGAACGTGCCCCTGCTGTTACGCTGCCTGTAGTCAGGGAAGACCGTACAAGTGTCTTTGCACAGTTCACCGTGCGTGTTCCACGGCGGGACGCCGTGGTTGAGTTCCTTAAAGGAAGGGGGATTCCAACTGCGGTTCACTACCCCCTGCCCCTGCACATGCAGAAGGTGTTCAGCCATCTTGAGATACCGGAAGGGGCCTTTCCTGAAGCCGAGCGGGCTTCCCGTGAAGTTTTATCCCTTCCCATGCATCCGTTTATTACCGCTGATGAGCAGGAAAGAATAGTTGAAGCCCTTGCAGATGCCCTGAAAAGTTGCGGGGTGTAAGGATAGTCTGGATTTTACCTAGATTGAGCGTTTCAAAATCTGGGAAATTATTTTTTCAATGAAATTAAAAGGAGTTATGTCGATTATAGCTTTCCAGTTTTGAAACGCTCAATCTAGGTTTTACTTTTTTGTATCTGCCCACAGGGTGCTGTAGATGCTGTACTCTGTGAGCAGAGTGTGCAAAGTGTAACATTGAACCGTGAAAATAGCTCAAAGCTGAAAGTAAAAAGAACCCATCTTTACTTTCAGCTTCCGTCTTTGAGCTTTGAGCTAACTTTCATGTCAGGGGGTGACAGACCCCTGTCATGAAAGTTTAGATCGCTGCCATTGCCTTCTTGAAGCCCTCGCGTGAGCGTTCGATTACATCATCTTCAACGCAGAACGCTATCCTGATGTGTCCCGGGCATCCAAAACCCCTGCCAGGCACGGTGAGTATGAGCTGTTCCTGGAGCATAGATGCAAATTTGGCGTCGTCTTCTATTGGTGTCCTTGGGAAAAAGTAAAAAGCACCCTTTGGCATCTCAAAGTCAAATCCTGCCTCAGAGAGTATCTCTGCAAGCCGGTCACGCCTGCGCTGGTAGATACTGACATCAACAAGGCTGTCTATTGATTCTGCCACCACCTTCTGCATCAGAGCAGGTGCATTGACAAATCCAAGAATCCTGTTTGCAAGGGTCAGGGCGCCAAGCAGTGCTGCGCCGCCATCTGCCTCCGGATGGACTGCAACGTAACCTATGCGCTCGCCGGGTATGGACAGGTCCTTTGAAAAAGATGTGGTGACGATGCTGTTACGGAAATTTGAAAATATTGGAGGCACCTCTGCATTGTCAAATACAAGCCTCCTGTAGGGCTCATCTGATATCAGAAATACAGGATGACCTGTTTTTTCAGATGCCTTTTCCAGGAGTGCAGATAGTTCCTTAAGTTCGGCATCCGAGTAGATGGCGCCGGATGGATTGTTGGGTGAGTTGAGCAGTACGGCCTTGGTTGATGGGGTGATTGCCGCCTCAATCTTTTCAAGGTCAAGGGCAAAGTCAGGCTTTGAATCCACAGCGACCAGCTTGCCGCCGTGATTGTCAACATAAAAGCCATATTCCACAAAGTAGGGAGTGGGCACGATAACCTCATCGCCGGGGTTAAGAATGGATTTGAAGATTATGTTCAGTCCTCCTGCTGCCCCCACAGTCATGATTATTCCATCAACATCAGGGGCTATGCCATGGGCCTTTTCCACGTGTCTTGCTATCTCCTGGCGTACCTGGGGATAACCGGCATTTGGCATGTAGGCGTGGGCGCCGGGGCTTCGGTCAGAGGCAATCTTTTCAAGGGCGTCCTGGAATGCTGCAGGGGGCACAAGATCAGGGTTCCCAAGGCTGAAATCACAGACATTATCTGCCCCGTGTTCCGCCTTGAGCTGCGCCCCCTGTTCAAACATCTTGCGTATCCATGAGGCACGTTCCATAAAGTCCATCATTTTTGACGCCACAGCGCTGTTTTGTCCGCTCATTTATTTTATCCTCCGTTAATTAGCTGGGTATGCACAGTAATATTTTATATGCACAGCGATGTATTGACCATTCTGTTCAACAGACTATAGTCCAAACATTATGAAAGTACAGATTGCACCATCTATTTTGTCTGCTGATTTTGGAAATCTTGGCGCCGAGATAAAGGCTGTTGAAGAGGCCGGGGCTGATGTGATTCATGTTGATGTCATGGACGGCCACTTTGTGCCCAACATAACCCTGGGGCCCCTTGTTGTTAAGGCCATCAGGCCCTTTACCAGCCTGCCCCTTGACTGCCACCTTATGATTACAGACCCGGATATGTATATTGACCAGTTTGCCAGCGCCGGTGCTGACTGGATAACTGTTCATGTTGAGGCATGTAAGCATCTTCACAGGACCATACAGCACATAAAGTCAAAGGGGCTGAAAGCCGGTGCCGTGCTGAATCCTGCTACCTCGCTCTCAACTCTTGATTATATACTTGATGACCTGGACCTTGTCCTTTTGATGAGTGTAAATCCCGGTTTCGGAGGCCAGGGCTTTATCCCTTCTGTTCTTGGCAAGATTGAGGCACTTAAGCAGATGATTGACAGCCGGGGGCTTGATGTGGCAATTGAGGTGGATGGTGGAGTTAACCTGAGCACCATTAAGGATGTAGTTGCGGCTGGGGCTGAAATCTGCGTGGCTGGCTCTGCTGTTTACGGCACGGATGATTATAAAAAGACCATTGCTGAGCTTAAGGCAGCAGCGGAGTAGTCGAGTTGGGTGCGCATTGCGCACCGCAAAAGCTATAGAGAGAAAATCGGGAAGTTTTTGGGATGGACCTTAAGCCTTTACAAGTTTAATCCTCCGTCCCATGAACCTGTTGGCAATCTCTGATGTTGCCGGTGCAATATCAGAGACGAAAAATTCCTCCCTGCCTGCCTGAAAATTTTCAGCAGGGCTTCCGTTACCTGCCGGAGATTCCGTGCATGCCCTTCCTGACTGCTCCAGGAACTGTTTAACCGCAAGCGCTGTCTCATGGGATGGATCAACAGTGATTATCCGCTTTCCTGCCTTGGCCTTGATTATTTCTTTAAGCAGCGGATAGTGTGTGCATCCCATTACAAGCGTATCCACCTGCCTGTCCTTCAGGGGTTTCAGGTACTTCTTCACTATTATGCGGGTCTCCCGCCGTTTTAACCATCCTTCCTCCACAAGCGGTACAAGCAATGGGCATGCCTGGCTTATGACCGTGGCATCAGGCATGAGCTCAGGTATCTTGCGGTCATATACGCGGCTTTCAACCGTGGCTCTGGTGCCCATGATACCGATCCTTTTGTTTCGCGTAACTTTGACTGCCTGCATAACAGAGGGAGAGACAACTTCAAAGACCGGCAGGGAAAATCTTTCTTCTATTACGGCTGTGGCCGTACTTGCAGCACTGTGGCACGCAATAACTATTATTTCAGCACCATGATCAATGAGAAACTGGGTATCCTGGATCGCATAGCGTTTGATAATATCCGGGCTCTTTGTGCCATAGGGGGTGCGGGCGGTATCCCCGAAATAGACAATGGGCTGTCCGGGCATAAGGCGCTTTATCTCCCGTACAACGGTAAGTCCGCCAATGCCGGAGTCAAATATGCCTATTGTTGCAGGGCTGTGGGTTTGCATGGGGAATCCGTTAGTCAGTACCGGCCTCAAGCCGTTTTTGGGTCTCCTTGACCAGTACACCGGACAGTCCGATGAGTCCGATAAGATTGGGGATTGCCATGGCGCCGTTCATGGTATCTGAAAAATCCCAGACAAATCCCACTTTTTGAAATGCCCCAAGGGCGATGACTGCGCAGAATGTGTACCTGTAGGGCATCCTTGCCCTGATACCCATTATGTACTCTATGCACTCCTCCCCGTAATATGCCCAGCCTATCATGGTGGAGTAGGCAAATATGCATAATCCAATGGTTACAATTAGGTTGCCTGCGCCTGGAAGGGCTGTTTCAAATGCAAGGCTTGTCAGTGCGCTTGATGTCTGTCCACTTTTCCATGCCCCTGTAAGCAGTATGACTAGTGCCGTCATGGAGCAGACTATAATGGTATCAAAAAAGACACCGGTCATTGCAATAAGCCCCTGGCGAACCGGGTTGTCTGTTTTGGCTGCGGCATGGGCAATTGGGGCGCTCCCAAGGCCTGATTCATTGGAGAACACGCCACGGGCAACCCCGAACCTGATGGCAGATGCAACCGTGGCGCCTGCAAAACCACCGGTAGCTGATGCCTGTGTAAAGGCGTGCTGGAATATGAGGGAAAGCGCCTCTGGAATGCTTCCAAGGTGGGTTAAGATAATGGTAAGGGCACCTGCAACGTAGAAAATGCCCATGAGCGGCACCAGTTTTTCAGTAACTTTGCCAATGCGCCTGATGCCTCCAATAATGACCATGCCTGTCATCACTGCCATGACTATCCCGGTGGCAACTGGCGAGATGTTGAATGTGTGTTTGAGTGCAACGGCTACCGAGTTGGACTGAACCATGCTGCCAATGCCAAAGGCCGCTATGCAGCCCATAAGGGCGAAGAACCAGCCCAGCCACTTAAGCCCCAGCCCGTCAGCAATGTATCTCATGGGCCCGCCCTGCATGGTGCCATCAGGCAGCACCTTACGGTATTTCACTGCAAGGACCGCCTCGGCAAATTTAGTTGCCATTCCAAAAACCGCGCAGACCCACATCCAGAAGACAGCCCCAGGGCCGCCAAGAAAGATTGCAGTAGCAACACCAGCAATATTTCCTGTGCCTATTGTTGCAGAAAGTGCGGTGGTAAGTGCCTGAAGAGGTGTAATGTCACCCTGGCCTGAGGCGCATTCATCCCGGCTCTTGCGTGAAAATATTAGCCTAAGTGCCTCAGGAAGCCTGGTAAACTGTATCCCCTTAAGTCTGAATGTGAGGTATGCCCCTGTGCCAACCAGAAAGGTAAGCATGTAGGGCCCCCAGACAAAACTGTTTACTGCTGACATTATATTTGCAAGTTGCAACATTGGTTCTCCTTTAAATTATTCACCGGAACGGAAAAACAAGACCATTGATCAACCTCATTCAATAAATGCGCTGAACAGTTACGACGTTTTTTTACTTTGAGCCTTGAGCTTTCAGCTTTGAGCTGTTTTCTGATAAAAATCAGTCCATTAACAGTACAGCCGCTCCCCTGATTTTTCCACTCCTCACAGCGTCCACTGCCTTGTTTGCCTCCTCAAGAGGAAAGGGCGTGACATTCATCTTTATGTTGATATCCCCTGCAATTTTCATAAACTCAACACCATCACGCCTGGTAAGGTTGGCAACGGACACAATTTGCTTCTCCCACCACAGGTCATCATAACTGAACGACGGGATGTCACTCATGTAAATACCAGCACATACCACCCTTCCACCTTTTCTGAGAGCCTTCAGTGCTGCGGGAACCAAATGGCCCACAGGGGCAAAGATGATGGCGGCATCAAGCTGCTCTGGCGGCAAATCCTTTGATCCTCCTGCCCAGACCGCACCCAAATCCCTGGCAAACTCCTGTTTTTTCATGTCACCGTCCCGGGTGAAGGCAAATACATTTTGCCCATGGAACTTGCAAACCTGGCAGATTATGTGGGCTGCAGCACCAAAGCCATAGAGCCCGATATTTCTTACCCCTCCTGGTGTCTGGTTTGCCATTGTGAGCGAGCGGTACCCAATAAGTCCGGCACAGAGAAGGGGAGCAGCCTCATGGGCGCTGTATTGTTCCGGTACATGGAAGCTGTACCTGCTGTCAGCACACACATAATCTGCATATCCGCCGTTTTTTGTATAGCCCGTGAACACAGCATTGGAACAGAGATTTTCCATGCCTGCCCTGCAGTACAGGCAGTTTCCGCATGTTTTTTCCAGCCACGGGATGCCAACCCTGTCCCCCTCTCTGAAGCCTGAGACATCTTTACCTGTTCTGACCACCCTGCCTATAATCTCATGTCCAGGTATAAGTGGAAGCCTGGGATGTTCTAGCTC
>JALWJV010000376.1 GCA_026996955.1 Deltaproteobacteria bacterium | reverse complement strand
CAAGCTATTTGAGGGCCCTGCCCCGTTCAGGCATGCCCGAAGCCGTTGGGACATGGAATAATTACAGGGAGTTTTTAGAGCTTCTTGAACAGGCAAGGGTTATTAGCTCCCCAAGGGATATCTGGTGGGATGTGCGGCCCCACCCTGAGCTTGGTACTGTGGAGGTCAGGATCTGCGATGTGCCTTCAAGACTCAGGTTTATTGTAGCGGTTTCTGCCCTTATCCAGGCAGCAGCCCTGTACCTTTCCACTGATGGCAGCAGCCTTGAACCTGAAAACAGGGCAATTGTGAACAGTAACAAGTGGCAGGCAACCCGTCACGGGCTTCAGGCCTGTTTTGTAGAGCCATTTACATGCAGGCAGAGCTTTGCAATTGATGCTATAAAGAGACTTCTTGAAAAACTTGAGCCATATTTTGCTGAATTTGACGCTTCAAGCCAGGTTGATCTGCTTGAGCTGATGCTTAAACGCGGATGCAGTGCAAACAGGCAGAGACATATCTTTTTGAGAACAGGAGATCTCAGAGAGATTATAATACAGGAGAGAGCCGGATTTCATGACTGAACGCATGAGAATGGAAGCTAAGTTTCACAATGCTGCTGCCTCAGGGCACCAGGCTGTAACAGATGCCGCAATGGAGATACTTTCCTCCGGCGGCAGTGCATTTGATGCAATAGTGGCAGCGGGTTTTGCAAGTGCAGTGGCAGAGCCTGCCCTTAACAGCCTTGGCGGAGGCGGTTTCTTGCTTGCAAGGACCGCAGCAGGTAAAGAGCTGCTCTTTGATTTTTTTGTAGATACTCCAGGAAGGGGCAAGACTGCCTGTCCTGAACCGCATTTCTTCCCAATAACAGTAAACTTTCCAGGCTCTGATCAGGTATTTAATGTGGGAATGGGGTCTGTTGCGGTTCCAGGAAACCTCAAGGGCCTGCTCCACGTCCACAGGAGGCTCTGCAGCCTTCCTCTTGAACGTATCCTTGAGCCTGCAATAGATATTGCTGAAAACGGGGTGGAACTTAACTATCACCAGGGCTACTTCCTGAACCTCTTAAGGCCCATAATGACACTTACAGAGCGCGGCAGGGAGATATTTGGCCATGGGGAGAGCTATGTCAAGGCAGGTGACAGGCTCAAGAACCCTGACTTGGCAGCCTTTTTGAAAACTCTTCCACTTAAAGGGGCAGATGAGTTTTATACAGGGGAGATTGCCAGGCGTATAGCCCATGAGATGCATGATGGGGATGGCCTTCTTACTGAACAGGACCTTGCCTCCTATCAGGTCAGGGAGAGACGGCCACTTGAGGTGCTTTACAGGGGACGGAGCATACTTACAAACAATGAGCCATCCCTTGGTGGCCCGCTTATTGCCATTGCAATGAACCTGCTTGAAAAACTGGATCTGAAAAGAGACGGGTGGGGCATGGCTTCCCATATCATCTCTGTCTGTGAGTGCATGAAAGAGGTAGATCTTGCGCGTTCTCAGGGAATGGACAGGCCTGACAGGATAAGGCCTGAATGGTATGATGAGGCTTCGCATAAAATTTCAGGGCTTGTAGGCCGTTACAGGGGCAATCGGCCACATTTCAGCAGGGGAACAACACACATGAGTGTTTCTGATGCAGATGGTAACGTGGCCTCTCTTACCTGTTCAAATGGTGAGGGTTCCGGCTATATTGTGCCTGGAACCGGCATCATGCTTAACAACATGATGGGTGAGGATGACCTTCATCCAGAGGGCTTTCACTGCTCAGAGCCAGGCATCAGGGTCTCTTCCATGATGTCTCCTTCGGTGGTAATTGGCGACAGCGGCGTTGAACTTGTGCTTGGAAGCGGTGGCAGCAAGCGTATCCGCACAGCCATTATGCAGGTGATGATAAACTACCTTGATTTTGGTATGAGTGTGAAGGATGCTGTTTATGCCCCGCGCATTCACTGGGATTCGTCAGTGTTTCAGGTAGAGCCTGGTTACAGCCAGGAGGCACATGAGATAATGAAAAGCTGCGGCAGTATCAATGTGTGGGATGAGATTGATGTCTATTTCGGAGGTGTGCATGCAGTTGAGCCTTCCGGACACTGTGCCGGAGACCCTAGAAGGGGCGGAGTCTGTGCAGTAGAATAAACAAAACTGTTCAGCGTAATAACTGTAATAGGGTGAGTAAATGGTCTTGTTTTTCCGTTCTGGTGAATAATTTCTTGTTTTTCTAGGCTTGCTCCG
>JALWJV010000375.1 GCA_026996955.1 Deltaproteobacteria bacterium | reverse complement strand
ATTTTATAATCACCCCGGTAGAGGAGCAGCAGGCACTTGTGCATGATTTGACTGCCCACTGGCTTAAGGGGGGCTCGCCAAACAGTGACAGAAAAACAGCCCTTTCCCTGGTGCATGTGGCCTCATCCATTGAAGAGGCAAGAAGCCGTATAGTTGAGGTCAGTGGTGCGTTGCCAAGGATCATTGCTACATCGGCAAGAATGCAGGAAAAGTGCATATCATGGCGAAGTCTGCGCAAGGATATAGATGAAGATAAGCAGTGCAGCACGCCTGTGCTTCTGCTGTTTGGTACTGCATCAGGGCTCAGTGACCAGGTGTTTGAACAGGTTGACGGAACCCTTGAGCCCATAGAGCCTGGGCGTGAATACAATCATCTTTCAGTTAGAAGTGCAGTTGCAATTACACTGGACAGGTTGCTGGGCAGGTCCTTTGCGTGAAAAAAATAATTTGTGCATTGCAAAAATGGCAGTAATAGAGTAAAAGACTGCTTCTGTACGTCAATACTCATCAAGTCAGGGCAATGTTTTTTAGTGCCGTGGTGTTGGTGAAGTGCATATTTTAAGGAGCGTGAAATAAAGATGGATATAATGCGGAAGCTTGCATTTGAAGAAATGCGCATGGATATCCCGCCGTTCAGGTCAGGGGATACGGTGCGTGTGCATGTCAGGATTCGTGAATCTGCAGACAAGGAGCGTATTCAGGTTTTTGAAGGCGTGGTTATCAGCCGCAAGGGAAGCGGCCTTTCCGAGACCTTCATCGTAAGGAAGATCTCCTATGGCGTTGGGGTGGAACGTATTTTTCCTGTTCATTCACCAATCATTGAAAAAATTGAAATCGTTGCTGAGGGCCGTCATAACAGGTCCAAGATGTACTACCTGCGTGGCTTGAGAGGAAAGGCTGTACGCCAGAAGATTCGCAAGCGCACCTGATTTTACAGGCAAGTGCCCAGGGAGATATATCAGCCCTCAATATGGTCAGGGCATGATGCCTGGGACCCTGTTTCAACAGGGCAAAGCAGTAATGATCTCCTGTTCTTCGAGGGCCTTTTGCGTGACCAGGGATTTCATCTGGTAGCCGGAACAGACGAAGTGGGCCGTGGATGCCTGGCTGGGCCAGTGGTGGCAGCGGCAGTGATTCTTCCCGCCGGTTGTTATATCAGTGACCTTGACGATTCCAAAAAACTTAGTCCAGAACAACGTGAGAGCCTGATACCTGAGATAGAGTGTCAGGCTCTTTCTTTTTCCATTGCTGAGGTGTCACCTGCAGAAATTGATCGTATCAACATCCTGCAGGCAAGTCTTGCTGCCATGAAGATAGCCTTGGAGGGTCTGAATCCAAGGCCTGAAGCAGTGCTTGTGGATGGAAATCAGCCAGTACCCATATCAATCCCCCAGAAAACAGTAGTCAAAGGTGATTCCCGTTCTGTCTCTATTGCCGCAGCCTCTGTTCTGGCAAAGGTGCATAGGGACCGGCTCATGGCAGAGCTTGACAGCAGGTTTCCCGGTTATGGATTTGCAAAGCACAAGGGTTATGCCACCAGGCAACATCTTGAGTCATTAAAAAAGCTTGGGCCTTGTCCTGTGCACAGGCGTTCTTTCAAGGGTGTGAAGGAGCTTGTACAAGATTAAAAGCTTTTTGTAACTGTTCAGCATACTTATTAATAAAAGTTGGTAAATAGTCTTGTTTTTCCGTTCCGGTGAACAATTTCTTGTTTTTCTAAGGCTCGCTACGCTAAAATCGCGAAACTCGCTCGTCCCTCGCTCAGACAGACGCGATTTTGTGGCTGCGCTTCGCCAAGAAAAACTACGAAATTCTTCATAGTCACTCCAAAACAAGACCATTTACCACGCTGAATAGATACGATTTTTTTACTGAATCAGCACCTGTTCAACTTCTCTGGTCTCACTGTCAATAAGCGCCCAGCCAGCAGGCTCCTTCTTTCCCATAATTTCTCCAGGATTAAGAAGGATTGTACCCTTGATTTTTTCCATGTGCCACAGATGGGTATGTCCGAAAAATACCATGTCAAACTCACCTGAACGGGCAATGGAATTCGCTATTTCAGGCGCATGGACAAACGCAACACGCAAGCCCCCTGCAGTTATAATCCCCAGCCAGCCGTGAAATTGGACCCGGGGCCTGGTTTTAAGCCGTTTCATAAGGAGTACCTGGTCACCACTGTTGTTGCCGAAAATTAGGTGAATTTTCCCCCTGAAA
>JALWJV010000374.1 GCA_026996955.1 Deltaproteobacteria bacterium | reverse complement strand
GTGGCACATCAGGATTTTTAAAGCGCAGACCTACGCCTGTAATGGCGCGTCAGCAGTTATTTCTGCTGTCAATACGCATGGATACCTTCTTATCTCCCATATCTGACCTCCATAAAAAAATAGATGTTGCAGTAACCAACAGAAGAACGGCTGCCCCAGCGGCAAGCCCTGTTAAAAATCTATTTCCAAGAACCATTTGCCTTGCCTTCAAGCTCTTCCCAGCGCTGATAAAGGGCGTCCACCCTCTCCTGTTCCTCCTGTAATCTGGTGCACCAGAGGGCCAGCTTGGAAGGCTCCTTTATAATATCAGGTGATTCTACCATTGCCCTGCACCTGTCCAAAGACTCCTCGGCCTCAAGGATGCGTTCTTCAATCTGCTCAAGCTCCTTCTGTTCTTTGTAACTGAGCATTTTGGCAGGTTTGCCGGATCTGCCACTCTTTCGGCTGGCAGCCTTTTTCTTCCTGTTTCCTGTTTTTCTGCCAGAGCTACCCCTTAAAACCGTCTCTATCCACTGATCAACAGAGGCGTAATGTGCAGTCTCTCCCCTTTTGCCAAAGCCAATAATCTGATCTGCCAGATTGTCAAGAAACTCCCTGTCATGGCTTACCAGCACCACAGCACCGGGAAATTCCAGCAGGCTCTCCTCAAGCACCTGGATTGAATCAATATCAAGATCATTAGTAGGCTCATCAAGAAACAGCACATCGGCAGGCTCTGACATGAAACGGGCAATAAGGATTCTGGCCTGCTCTCCCCCGGAAAGATAGGATACAGGCATGTCAAGCTGGTCATCCCTGAAAAGGAATCGCCTCGACCAGCCGGCTACGTGGATCATACGTCCGTGGTACTGCACCATGTCCCCGTCAGGTGCCAGGGCCCGGCGCAGGGTCAGGGTTTTGTCAAGCTCTTCCCTTTTCTGATCAAAAAAGGCGATTTTAAGCCCATCCGCATGTTTCACTGCACCGGAATCCGGCTGCATGCGCCCTGCCAGAATGTTCATCAGGGTGGATTTTCCGCATCCATTATCACCGGCAAGCCCGAGACACATCCCTGGCCCAAGGGTAACATCAAGGTCATGAAAAAGCCGCCTTCCAGAAAGCTCCTTGCTTATACCCCGTGCCCTTATTAGTTTTCTGGTCTTTCGCCCTGTGGAATCAAAACTTATCTCCATCTTGCGGCCCATCCGGTTCCTGGACCTGAGATCATCAAGCCGCTCTCCAAGCTCTGCCGCTGCCTCTATCCTGGCGTGCGCCTTTGTTGTCCTGGCCTTTGGCCCACGCCTCAGCCACTGTGTTTCCCTGCGCAAACGGTTTGAAAGGCTTGATTCAAGATTCTGCCGGGCTGAGATAAACTCAAAACGCTCCTGTACAAACCTGGAATATCCACCCTTTACCCTGAAATAACCATCAGGATATACCTGATTAAGTTCAATTACGGTGTTGCAAAGCCGCTCCAGAAAACGCCTGTCATGACTTACCAGAACAAAGGAAAAACGGGCGCTGGCAAGGATATCCTCAAGCCACAGGATTGACAAGAGATCAAGATGATTGGTCGGCTCATCAAGAAGCAGCAGATCAGGTTCCTGTACAAGCGCCCGAGCCAGGGCAAGGCGTTTGAGCCAGCCGCCGGAAAGATTATCTGCATTTTCAGATGGATCAGCAAAACCTGCCTGGCTTAACATTCGGTTAATGCGCACATGGAGACTGACTTCATCCGTTTCATCCTTTACTGCATCAAGCAGCACCTCTTCAACACTACAGCCAGAGGGAAAGCTGTCCTCCTGCCCCAGATAGACCACTCTGCAATCTCTGCGGCAGATCACCTCCCCCTCATCTGGGGACTCAAGGCCTGCGGCAATCCGAAGCAGCGTGGACTTGCCTGATCCATTAGGCCCAATAAGCCCTGCCCTCTCGCCTTGTGAAAAGCCAAGCGTAAGGTCGTTAAAGAACGAATGAGCCCCGAACTTCTTTTTAAGATTGCGAAATGTTACAAGCGGCAGAGGAGATGGCATGAAGGGTTTGAAGAAAGATAAGTGAAAAAATCTTATTTATTATTGCCTGAACCTGATATCTGTGAGATTTGCTGCAAATCTTTAACGAAAAATGTAATTATATCCTGCAAAACCTGTAATGACAATATGACTCATCATGCAGAAGAACACTCCATAGGCATCAAGGGAGTACTGGACACAGCCATCAGCAACCTGCTACTTTAAGTGGTAAGTCAAGGTAACCTCGATAATTCAGGCATGATTCAAAAATAAACGCACCGCTCAAAAAGGACTAACTTCTCTTGCTTAAAGCAGATTTTCACATACACACATCCGAAGACCCTGAAGACCTTATCCGCTACAGCGCCACTGAACTAATAGATATGGCCCACGAAAAAGGCTACCGGGTGCTCTCAATAACAAACCATAATCACTGCACGTGGAGCCAGTGGCTGCATGACTATGCACGGGAACGAGGCATAGTTCTGATTCCAGGCATGGAGGCAACCATACAGCGAAAGCATGTGCTTCTCTTTAACTTTGATTTCAAGAACATATCAGTAAGCCGTCTTTCAGACCTGTATAACCTGAAGGACAAGAACAACATGATAATAGCTCCGCACCCCTGCTTTCCAAGCACTGTGGCACTTCAGGGCCTTTTCTTCCGCCATATTGACCTGTTTGATGCAGTGGAGCTGTCACACTTCTGGTGTCCCACCATTGATTTTAACAAGCGTGCCTTAAAAGCTGCGGAGCAACACCGTCTCCCTGTTGTTGGGACATCAGATGCCCACCAGAGGCGGCAGTTTGCCAAGACATGGTCACTGGTAAAGGCAGAGCCTGATCCCTGTGCTGTAATTCAGGCAGTAAAGCAGGGACTGATAGAGGTCCAGACCAATCCAATCCCGCTGGACATGCTTGTCCGCATCAACGCAAGGATGTTTTACAGAAATCATGTTATCCAGAGGGCACAGCGCACAGCCTCCTGGCTGCGATCATTCACAGGCAAAGAGATTGATTGAAAGCGTATTCGTGATGTGCTAACCTCCAGACAAAATTTGATGTTTTTTTAAAGCGGTTAATGCCTAAAGCCAGACTCCGAAACGTGCATTGTAATCAGGTCCACATATCAAACACCAAGGTGCTTGCCCTGATCTTTCTGTTCGCCCTTTTGCAGCACACTTTACCATCAGTTTGTGCAGCAGCTGGGGCTGAACAGGCCATCCCCCCGACGCAAGGTGAAAAGCCCTGGCACATTACGGCAGACAAGCTGACCTTTTACCATGAATCAAACGTGATAATGGGCAAGGGGGATGTGCATGTAAAACATGAAGATATGCAGGTGCAGGCTGACTACATAGTGTATGACAAGGCAAATGGCACCATATACGCCGACGGTCACGTGATTATTCACATGAAAAACGATGTGATAAAGGGCTCGGCTGGCAAACTTGACCTGAACACCCAGACAGGCGAGATAACTGACGCCAACCTGTTCCTTCAGCGAAACAACGTGTATGTAACCGCTGACCAGATAACCAAGACAGGCCCCGAAGAGTATCATGCAGTTGACGCAACCATCAGCACATGCAAACTTCCAGGGCAGGCATGGCGCATTCGGGCAAGAGACCTTGATCTAAAGGTAAACGGTGATGCCATTGGGAAGCACACCACCTTTGATGTAAAGGATTTTCCTGTTTTTTACACGCCCTGGGCTTTGGTGCCTTTGAACAAGTATCGCAAATCAGGCATTCTCATCCCTGGATACACATCATCCAAGAGAAACGGATTCGGTTTTTACGTTCCTGTTTACCTTGTGCTTAACGACAGCATGGATATGACATGGTATCCCCACTACATGACCAAGAGGGGATTCATGAACGGGTTTGAATACCGACATAATTTCTCAGATGAGGATGTGGCTGTAATTCGCTATAACTTCCTGTATGATGACGAAACCGACAACGACTACAACAATGATGGATATACCAGGTCAAATAACTTCAGGTGGTGGATCAGGGGAAAGCTGAACCAGAGCCTTCCATTCGGATTCAAGGCAAAACTGGACGTGGATCTTGTAAGTGACCGGGATTATCTGCAGGAGTTCACCACAGGAGAAACGGCATTTGGGCCATCTAACAGCGTATTCAGAAAATACTTTAACCGTTCACTGGCCTACAGGACCGATGCAATAAGGCCATCCAAGGCCCAGGTAACCAGGAACTTTGATGATGCATTTATCGCCGGAACTGCCAGGTTCAACGACAACCACAACCCGGGCGAGAGAAAGTACACTGTCCAGACCCTTCCCTCCCTGCTTGCAAAGGGCTACAAGCAGAGGCTGTTCAACACCCCGTTGTTCTATGAATACAGGGTTGATTTCACAAACTACTGGCGCGAACAGGGGACTAAAGAGTCCAGGTTCAACATAAACCCTGCGCTGCTCCTGCCAGTTAATGTATTTGACTGGGTGGATGTTGTATTAAATGCCGGTCTTGTAAACACCTCATACTGGACAGGCGGAGAGTCCGAAGATAATGATCCCAAAGATACCAGCAACAGGTTCCTGTACCAGCTTTCCGCAGATGCAAGCAAGACATTTGGAGCCACCTACCATCTTGGGCAGGACACCCTAAGCCACACGGTAAGGCCAAGGATTCTCTATGAAATGCAGCCTGATGTTGACCAGGATGACCTTCCCTACATTGACAGCTTTGACAGACTGCCAAAGCGAAGCAGGCTCTCCATCGCATTGCTCAGCTTCTTAAGCTCCAGGTCAAGGCAGGGGAGCGGTGCATACACCTACAAGGATATGGTACGCCTGGAACTTATTCAGCAGTTCAACTTTGTAAAAGAGCCCCTGTACAACAGCACTGCAATCCCTGACAATCCCCCCAAGGGAAAATCTGAATTCTACACGGAATTTGAAGCCAGGCCCTGTGACTGGTTCTACATGAGATATGACAGTTATTTCAACCACTACACCCATCAGTTCAGGACACATAATGTTACTGCCAACATGTCAAGTGCAATGGGTGACCGGCTTGGAATAAACTACAGGTATAACAGGCTTACCAACATAGACCAGTTGGGTCTGAACCTAACTGCCGCACTGCTGCCATCTGTCTATTTTTCTTTTGGCATTAACCAGAACTTCCAGGCCGGAACCTCAATCCAGTCCCATTACGGCCTCAGATACCAGGGGAGCTGCTGGAGCATATCCGGGGACATTCAAAACAACAGGGACGATACCAGCATAATGGTTAACATCGGATTAAAGGGTATTGGAAGCACATCGTCCTTAGGGGGCATCGGGCTTGCGGGAAACACCTATTAACCCGGTTCGGCATCAGGTCCTACCCTCACACATTTCAGCAAATTTCTCATGCATTCTCCTTTCCACCAGCGGCGGCACCAGACCCTCAAGGCTGCCTCCGAAACGTGCAGCCTCTTTTACTATTGTGGAGCTTATGTATATCCACCTGAAACCAGTCATCAAAAATACAGTCTCTATGGAACGGTCCAGCTTCCTGTTCATAATGGCGCGCTGAAGCTCATACTCAAAATCTGATACTGCCCTGAGCCCTCTCAGAACAGCACATGCCCCTGACTCCCTTGCAAAATCAACAAGCAGTCCTTCAAAGCCGGCCACTTCCACATTTTCCATACCCTTAAGCACCTCTTTCATCATCTGCAGACGTTCTTCGAATGAGAACAGCGGGCACTTCCCCGGATTGATACCAACTGCAACAATAACCCGGTCAAACATGGTAAGGCCACGTCTTATAAGGTCAATATGTCCGTTGGTAACCGGATCAAAAGTGCCGGGATAAACTGCGATTCTACGCATATTTCCTCCTTATTTTATGGCCTGCACAGCAGCCTGGCCTGGCCCTGCAAAGGGACTCAACAGGCCCTGAACAAACCCGCTTGACATTGTCTTTTTTTTAGGTACCCTGTCTCTAATTTACAACTCAGGTGCCCTGGATGGAACAGCAGGCTTAAACATTTTACTGCTGTCCCGGGGATAATCGGGAAGTCCGGTGAAAATCCGGCGCTGGCCCGCAACCGTGAGTGGGGACGAACGCCTCATTACTCCACTGCCCTGTGCCAGAGGGCGGGAAGGAGAGGTCAGTAGGATGATCCACGAGCCGGGAGACCGGCCTGAGAGGAAGAAAAAGCCATATAAGTCACGAGGTTACTGACCATATGGCAGGCGGATTATCATACAGAAGGGCTGCCACTACCTCCTCCTTCATCACAAACCAATCCGCAATTTTCAGTCGCACCATTTTCTTCCCCTCCCGGCCTGGATTTCCTGATTTTTTCAGCATAATTGAAAGGAGAAATCTATGCTCATCATTGGCGAAAAAATACACATCCTAAACCCTGAAGTATTCCAGGCCGTATCCAACAGAGACATTGACACAATAGTAAGGCTTGCCTGCAGGCAGGTAGAGGCCGGTGCTGATGCCATTGACATCAATCTCGGCCCTGGCCAGCAGGCCTCTGACATGCTGCCGGAAATTGCAGCAGCAATTAACCAGGCTGTTGATACAACACTCTTCTTTCCATCAGGGCCCAGGAAATTCCCCGAGGCGGTAAATGCCTGCAATAAGCGGCCTGTTATCAATGCAGTCACCGCAGACCCTGATGATCTTGCGCGCACCATGGCTGCTGCAGAATGTCTGAATACAGAACTGGTTGTATTGCTTACCAGAAAGGGGATTCTGCCAACAGTTGTGGATGAGTGGTGCCTGCTTGCAGAAGAGGTGATAGAGACAGCAGAAAAAATAGGCTTTCCCACAAACAGGCTGTATCTTGACCCTGTTTTAAGAAGCGTATTTGATCCATACTCACCTGCAGCCTCTACTTCTGTCATGGAGACCGGGCACCTCTGCCACGCATTAAAACTGATAAAACAATTAAGACAGGATGGCATCAGGACCCTTGCCGGACTGAGCACCATATCCCAGCATCTGCCATACGGAACCAGGAGCGCTGTTCACTGCAGCACACTGACCATGCTTGCTGATGCAGGGCTTGATGCGGTAATTATGAACCCGTTTGATAAAAAACTCATGGCTACAGCCAATGAACTCAGAGGAGATTTATCCAAAATGACAATTTCAACTGAGGCACCAGAGGTTTCCATGAGGACCGGAGCACAAACAGCAGTGCCCCAGTAACACTTTTTTCAAATATTGACTACATTAAAGTCCCGGATTATAGTTCGCCCGTACAGCAGGGGGCTGTACTTCGACGTGCCCTTGCCATCTACATCCTGACCGGCCCGGTGCTTTTACACAAGGCTGTTCATGAGTCTGGAAACTGCTCTATTTTTCTAAAATATTTGCAGATTTTATGGGCAGGACAGTAATGGAGGGGACGGGCAACACAAAAATTCAAGGAGGAAACATGAAAAAGGGAGTTAAACCAATTACCAAATTCATCATTACCACAATGATCGTTACGCTTTTTGCGTTACCGGTCATGGCAGGCGGCTCAGGAAACCAGGATCTGGAAGATACGGTCCGCATGCTTATGGAACAGAACAAGCGGCTCATGGAACAGAACAGACAGCTTGCAGAACGGCTTCAACATGTGGAAAAGGACATGGCCAGGATGAAGAGGAACCAGGGTGCTGTTGTTAGCCCGGCAGAACCCCAAGAGGAGGAAACACCCTGGTATAACAGGCTTTCCATTGAAGGAGGCGCCACAGGAGTGCTGCAGGCATCTGCCAATAATGCTGACAACGATGTAGCGTGCGGTGATAAGGCGGATATGGCCTATACCGTGGACCTGAACATTGAATCCGACCTTGAGCAATATGGAACATTTCACATTCACATCGAAGGCGGTGACGGAGAAGGCATGAACGATGATGTTCCAAGTTTCAGCGTCCCAAACTATGACGCATACGCCACATGGAACAACAATAACCAGGCAGACCTCACATTCTCTGAGGCATTTTATGAAAATCTTTTCTGGGATGACAAGATTGATTTCAATCTTGGTAAAATGGATCTGAGTGTGCTTTTTGACGAAAATGAGGCTGCTGGTGACGAAACAACGCAGTTTCTATCAAACATCTTTGTAAAGAGCATGGGGGTAAACATACCCGAACCTGGTGGATTCTACTGTCCAACCTTGATGGTAGCCGTATCCCCTGTCGATTTTGTTGAATTTCGGTTAATCGGCGCCTCTGTTGACAACAATGAGGAAGAGAACACATGGGAAAATGTGTTCTCCAATCCCTTTATAGCGGCACAGGTAAACTTCAAACCGATGCTCTTAAACCGTCCTGGCAACTATCGTTTCTATGCTTGGAACGACTCGCGGAGATACATGGATGTTGATGATGTTCCAACTGCAACCAATGAATATAGAGAAGGCAGTGATGCTCTATCTGGCTGGGGTCTCAGCTTTGATCAGGAGATTGCTGACGGCTTTACCGCATTTGCCCGTTACAGTTGGCGGGAAGGTGATCTCACAGAGTGGAATTCAGACGACGATCAGTGGGAAGTCATCCCCACAAACCAGGCATACAGCTTGGGACTTAGCATTGACGGGGCATTGTGGAACCGTAGTAATGACGGCATCGGCCTTGCCTTTGGACAAACAATACTTTCCGATGATTTCAAAGGTGAACACGACAAGACATCAAACGAGGAATACGTTGAGGCATACTACCGTTACGCAGTATTTGAACGCCTTGCCATAACAGCGGATTTCCAGTGGATCGGCGATCCAGGCGGACTTAAGACAAATGACGATGTTTTTCTGTTCGGTCTTAGAAGCCAGATAGACTTCTGATTCAAGCTGAACTGAGAATACACCTCCCAAGCCGCAGGACCGGAAACCATGTTGCCCGGTTCTGCGGTTTTTCTTTGCTCACACCTGTTCCTCTATGACAGCAACTCCTCTACACGGTCCAGGATGCGTACCGCCACCTCCTCCTTGGACAGCATCGGGAGTTTTTCAATATTGTGATCCCTGTCAACAAGGAGCACCCTGTTGGTATCAACGTCAAACCCTGCCCCTGGTTCAGATACATCATTTGCAACAAGCAGGTCAACCGGTTTTCGTGCCAGTTTTTCCAGGGCCTTTGCCTCAAGTTCCCCGGTCTCTGCACAAAAGCCCACCACAAGCTGCTCAGGTGTTCGCCTTTCAAGAATGCCAGAAAGTATGTCAGGTGTTTTGGTAAGAACCAACTCCAAGATATCTGCTCCCTTCTTCATCTTCTGGCCGCTGGCTTCAACCGGCGTATAATCAGCAACTGCTGCAGACATTATCACTATATCCGCTTCATTCAGCTCACGGCTTACTGCCTCTGCCATGTGGGAGGCGCTGATAGTATTTACAAGCCTGGTGCCTGACGGCGCTGGTATTGCACATGGACCACTGACAAGCGTTACCTCACCTCCCCTGCGTGCTGCCTCTGCTGCTATGGCATAGCCCATCTTGCCTGAAGAACGATTTGAGATGAAACGTACAGGGTCTATTGCCTCCTGGGTTGGGCCAGCAGTAACAAGAACCTTTAATCCCTTAAGGCTCTGAGGCGTCAGGGTCCTTATGACCGCCTCCCTGATATGCTCCCAGCAGGCGAGACGCCCCTGCCCCTTTTCGCCACATGCAGTGTTTCCGAAATCTGCCTCAACTATCTCATGCCCCCGGGACCTTAACACCGCTATGTTATCCATTGTT
>JALWJV010000373.1 GCA_026996955.1 Deltaproteobacteria bacterium | reverse complement strand
ATTTTGCTTACGTCCTGAAATAAGCAATGTCTACAATTACGACAAGGGGTCAGAGTTAATCAGTTGTGTAAAAAAAAGCTATGACGTTGTAATTGACACTGAACAATGGCACCGCCTTTCCGCAGTTACAGCTCGCATAATAAGGGCGGAATCCAGAATAGGATTTGGGACAAACAGCAGAAGAAGGCTGTTTTCGCATGCCATATCGTACGATCATCAAGAGTATGAAGCATTCAGCTTCTTCTGGCTGTTAACCCCGCTGGACATCCCGGTTCCTGGACAACTTGAAACGCCCTTTCTGAAGGTTCCTGATTCAGCCATCATAAGTTCTGAACAATTACTTAACCAACTTGGTGGAGACAAACATATCACCTTGTTTCCTGGGGCCAGCATCAAAGAACGAAGATGGGGTAGTACCAATTTTGCGCAACTCTGCCATAATATCAATCAGCTTGGACTGCAGGTAATAATTGTGGGAGGAAAAGAAGACAGGGAAACCGGGGAAAAAATTCTCGAGGGCAACATGGGAATTAACTTGGCAGGGAAGACCACCCTTGCAGAAACAGCAGCGGTGTTAAGCAAAACCCAGCTGCTGGTAAGTGGAGATTCGGGCATACTGCATCTTGCGGTTGGCTTGGATGTTCCTACCGTATCCCTTTTTGGACCTGGAATTGCTGATAAATGGGCGCCAAGGGGCACAAAGCACATAGTAATCAACAGGCACCTTCCCTGTTCACCATGTACCCGGTTTGGATACACACGGCCCTGTTCCAATGGGGCAAAATGCATACAGGACATAACACCTAATGAGGTATTTCAGGCAGCAGCATCACTGATTAATGTTTTATGATTTCATTGGCCTGGATTTTACACTCTTCTAATTTACAATAGTTCTTGTAGTCAGCGCTCGTTGCATGCATTGTGTCTTCCTAAAAAAATTATGGGAAAAATTTTAAATCAGTGTGTATGGCAGTAAAGGATGAAATGATAGTATATACAGCAATGATGACTAAAAAGTAGCACCCTAACTGTAGGCCCAACGCAGGAAGTCCAAATATAGGAAAGAACACAAAAACCACGGCCGTATAATCCGGAAATGAAAAAAAGGACTTTAGATTACGCTTGAAAAAAAAATTACGATACAGGTTGAACCGCTTTAGCGCAGTTAAGGACCCTAGACTACCTTTGTGGTATTGCAGTACGAAACCAGTTAAATAACTTATATAACTTTCAGCAAGATGTATGCATATCATTGCCCATAACCAAACGGTGGTTAATACGTGCAGTGACCAGCCAAGTGCAAGCAGGATGACAATATCTCCCAGAAGATCTGATACATGATCCAGATACCTGCCGAACTCTGATTTCTGGCCAGTAAGGCGTGCCACGGCCCCATCTGTACAATCCATTACGTAAGCGGCTACATAGGAAAATGCACCTGCTGCCAACCCCTTCTCTGACCCTAAAAAAAAACATAGGGCCGTAATCATGCGGAAAATAACCCCGATGAAGGTGATAGTATTTGGCTTGATCCGGGTCCTGTTAACAATTATCTCAATTAGCCTGATGCTTAATGGCAGAACAAGCAATGTGGCCCACCAGGTTTTCAGAGGAAGGACAGCTTCAATATCATAACGGTTAACTGATTTGTGGCTGGAATAAGGTTGAGCAGACATGTTTGTTGCTTATGTGATATCAAAAACACTGCCGGTGGTTTCAGTGGTCAACGCAAGTGCTATCTTTTTTGCAACCTCGTCTGGATCAAGCAGGCTACCCTCAGGTTCTTTTCCAAAATTACGTTCCCGAAGTCCAGTTTTTACCCGGCCCGGACTTGCAACATTCACCCTTATACCAAACGGTGCCAGCTCTTCGGCAAGTGCTTGGCACATATTGACAACAGCAGCCTTACTGCTGCTGTATGCAGCATACCCTGCTCTTCCTCTGGTATATGAACTGGAACCAAGGAACATCAGTGCACCACCTCCCTGCTCACGCAAATAAGGTATCGCTGCGTGAGCTACGTTGAAGCTTCCCTCGACGTTAACTGCGAAAATGTACCGCCACTCTTCAAGTGACATGAATTCCACATCCCGTCGGATAAGATCACCGGCACAGTTAATGACAAAATCAATACGTTGTTCAGCCTCCCACACATATTGCAGGAATGATTCAACACTTTCTGCATCAGTAACATCTACGGATGGATCAGTGTGCCTGCCACAT
>JALWJV010000372.1:6682-9736 GCA_026996955.1 Deltaproteobacteria bacterium | reverse complement strand
GTAGTGCCCTGGGAAGGTTTCCAAGCACACTCTGGCGCTTTCCCTTCTTCTTTGCCTCCCCTGCCTTTATCTTCTGCCAGTTCGCCGTAACGTCCCTGGTGCTGTTAACCTTCACGTCTGAGAAGATATGTGGATGGCGGCGGATCATCTTCTCTTCTATGAGTTTTAATGACCTGGCAATTTCAAAATCCCCGTTTTCCTCGTACATCCTGCCGATAAAGAGCAGCATAAAGAATATATCTCCAAGCTCCTCGCACGCCTCATCAGGATCGTTGCTGTCAATGGCATCGGCAAGCTCGTAACACTCCTCAAGGATATATTTTTTTACAGTCTCAGGCGTCTGTTCCCTGTCCCACGGGCAGCCGTTAGGGGCTCTGAGTATATCTATAATTTCAATAAGACGGGTTACCTGCCTGCTGATGGCCTCTGGGTTTTTTGAAACAGTATTGTTCATATTCATAGGAATCGTGGATAAAGATAAAGCTGGACCGCGAATGTTTGTCAGTTTCCGGGTAATTCGGGAGTAAAAAGCTCAACAAAGGTGGTTCAGGATGCAGCGCCAATACTTTTTTTGCGCATGAAATGTGCCTGCCAGAAAAAGCGGCTTGAAACCGTAAGGGCTGTGCCTACTGCAACATATACACTCCAGACAAAATCCCTGGGAAGCGGGCTTGCCCGTAACAGCTTTCCCATAATTATCATGGAGGCTATAAGAAGCCAGCTTTTAATGGACATGAAACCGCCAAGACACTTGTCATCACCACGCTCAATAATCCGGTCTATGGAGCGCCTGGCACTTTTTTTAAGTACGAACTCTCCCTTGAGCCCACCAACCAGAATTGCTCCTGCTGCCCATAATATGCCTGAACTTCCTGAAAAATCAATGTGAAGCAGTCCGCGCACTCCAAGCATAAGCCCAACAAGAGACCACATTATTGCCGCGGCGAGCAGGTGCGTATGGGCAGGGGCAGCAGGCTTGAAGCGGACAGCCCTTTTTTGAGAATTTTGATTGGAATTGGTCATGCATGGCAATAATAATAGGTGTTATGGTAATTTCCAAGGGACAGGGTGAAGTTTGCCGGTCTTGTTTAATGTGAGTCAGCTTCCAGGTAAATGCAAATCGTGTTATTGTTAGCTGAGTTATTGCACCTGATTTCATATAATATGTGCATGGCCTCCCCAGGACATTTGGAGTGATATTATGCACAGTTATGCAATTTTTCGGATAGCGTTTGCTGTCCAGTCAATGAGGTGTTTTTGTGGATGTCTTTCATCAAGCTGCATCAGGCAGGCGCAAGGAGATATTGAAGGTCATTAAAGACCTGCTGTATGCAGAACCCAGCATAATTTTTTCGTTTGTTTTTGGTTCTTTTCTGGACGGCATTGCCTTCAGGGATATTGACGTAGGGATATTTGTGACTCCTGTCCAGTCCTTGTCTTTTATTGATTTTGAGTTGGAACTTTCCAGTCGTGTTGAAGAAGCACTGCCTCAATACTTTAGAGTGGACATAAAAGTCATAAACAGTGCGCCTCTTCCCTTCCGTTTTAATGTAATAAGAGGAAAACTTCTTTTCAGCAGGGATGACCGGTTGCTGGATGAATTTATTGTCTCAACGGTGAGGCAATACATTGATTTTGCGCCAGTAAGAACACGTTATCTTAAAGAGGCATTGTTGTCGTGAAAATTGATCAGGAAAAGGTTTACAGCAAGTTCAGGGATATTGACGAGTCACTTGAAAGGTTAAGGGCTTTTAAAGAGGTTCCTCTTGATACCTTTTTAGCGGATCAGGACGGAAAGGATATTGCAAGCTTTCGTCTTATAGTTGCAACAGAAGCTGCTATAGACCTGTGTCTGCATATCTCCACACGAATATTGAGAAAAGTACCGGAAGAATATGCAGCGTGTTTTAAAATGCTTGCAGATGAAGGGTTGATTGATCCTCACCTGGCTTCGCGTCTTTCAAATATGGCAAGGTTCAGGAATCTGCTTGTACACAGATACTGGGAGATAGATTACCGCAAACTCTACGGCATTATTACCGGACCTGAGCTTGGGGATCTTGAGGAATTTATTGCATCAGTGGCAAAATTAATGGATTAGGCTTGGTACGCTTAATTATTGTGGTACCTGACTATTTTAAAGAATGGATTTGGGCATCTTAATTAGCCCTCCCGCTCTTTTGCAGGAATGCCTGAACGGGAGGGATGAGAAACGAGGAATATGGAAAAGAATGTTTTTGAAATGCGCCAGGAAGCTCGTTACCCGAACAGTTTTTTTCTCAGTCCTGCCAGGGCCACAAGCCCTGTCCCCAGAAGATAAACCGCACCAGGCACAGGTACTGCCGCGTAGTTTACGCCAAGCCTGAATGTTTCAGCTGGATTGTTGTTGTCGTAACGTGAAAGTTCTGCGGTATTGAGGGCCCAGCCTGCTGGCTGAAGCCTTGCCCTGAGCCAGATATCACTTTCCCCATTGAAAAGATCAGGCAGAGCACCATTATAATTGCCTGGAGTCCAGGAAGTTCCACCAGGACAGATATTTTCAACCAGGTTTATCCAGTTGGAGCCATCGGTTGAAATATCAATGAATGTACGTGCTTCACCCGCCCAGCCAAAGGCGTCTGTGCGCATGTAGAGGTCACCATCGGCAATTGTTTCAGGAAACTCAAAATGGAAGGTGATCGTGCCTGTGCCCCGATTCGCCGCCTGCCAATAGACAATGTCACCATATCTGCCAATCTCGGCATTTATCGTACTGTCTATATAAGTTTGCGCTTCGGCTACTGAAGGATCAGAGTACGAGTAGAAAAAGTCGTACCCGTATGATATCTGTACAAAGAAAAAACTTAGCAAAATCATAAATGCATACACTACAAGCCGTTTCATTTATACTTACCCCTCCGTTTTAAAATTTGTGATTTTCCAATAGCAGATCATGCGGAATGACTTTGAAAAAACAATCTTGCAGCCACTCTCTTTTTGTTCTGCATAAAAGAAAAAGAATTATTCTTTCTTACCATTCGCAAAATTTGTACCGGAGATAATTTGTAAAAAATA
>JALWJV010000372.1:0-6672 GCA_026996955.1 Deltaproteobacteria bacterium | reverse complement strand
GTGTAGGTGGGTTTTGGAGTGAGTGTCAGGTTTGTGTAGGAAGATAAATTCCACAATGGAAAAAAATTTCTTTCCATTCTTGTGAAACTGGCTAAGTGTTCTTTGCAGTCTCAAGGGTTTCAAGATATTTTTCAATAGCCTTGAGTGATCTCTGACCGGCAACCATAAAAACAGTATTTCCAGCATAAAGCCTGTCAGGGCCGTGGGGAACGATGATCTTCTTGCCCCTTCCCTCATCTAGAATGCCAGCAAAAATACAGTTTCCTGAAAATGCCGGGTTCTTAGCGAGCTCCTGAATGGTAATACCTTCAGGTGGCCACTGATCCGGAATTTTAAACATCACAAGCTGCGCCTGTCCCTGTTCCAACGTAGTGATCACCTTTATTATCGGGCTTTCAAGCTCAATTATGACCTTGTGCCGCAGCATTGAGTTCATATCACACAGGTGTGTTACCCCAGCCACTTTGTATGGTTTTTCATAGGCCGGATCCCGCATCTTGGCAATTATCTTGGGTACCTTGGCGCTCTTTGCAAGCAGGGATACTGTCAGGTTGTCAGTATCCCTGTAGAGAACCGAAAGCACAACATCAGCCTTTTCTATACCTGCCTGGTGCAGAACATCAATATCCCTGGCATCACCATGAATGGTCACAACACCGGTGTGCGCATAGAGCGCCTCGCATTTTTCCCTGTCCTTTTCAATGACCACTACATCATGCCTGTGATCTGAAAGTTCCCTGGCTATGGTGGAGCCTGCTATGCCTCCACCTGCTATGATGATATACATGGATTCACCGCCTGTTTTTTAATGTTATCAAGGTCTGTAACCATTTATCGCCCTGCTGAAAAGACATGCCAGCGGAATTATCTCAAGCCGTCCCGCAAGCATTCCTGCTGTATAAACAAGTTTTATTACCGGGTGAATTGTTGCCATTTCGTGAACCGAGAAGAAAAATGGCCCCATGTTTCCCATGGCAGAGGCCATGCCGGAAAATGACTGCCACGGGTCAAGGTCTGAAAATATTGCTGTTATCCCGGCCCCTGCACAGATAAGCACCAGCCATATCCAGAGAAGCGAGGCTATCTGCTGAACTTCAGAGTCTGCGATGATCCGGCCAGAGGTGACAACCGGTATAACAGCCCTGGAAGGATTCAATATTCGTTTGATGTGGGTCTGGAAAGCCCTTGCAAGAATTCCGAACCGCATGACCTTGATGCCACCTGCTGTTGAGCCAACACAGCCACCGATTACCATGAGCAGCATGAATATCTGTCGGCTTACTGCATGAAAGGCTGGTGAGTTTATGTCCTGGGTAATATATCCTGTGCTTGTAAGAAGGGACGCGGTCTGAAATAGAGCGGAACGGAAAGTGTCATGCAGTTCAGGCAAAAAATTTGCAGTAACCTGCCATTGAAGCTCCATGCGGTTAAAATGGTCCAGGCATATAAGTCCCACGGCAAGGGCAAGTATGCCCCAGTACCATTTCATCTCGAAATCAGAAAACATGGACGCAGCTCTTCCTGTAATCACCTTATAGTGCACCAGAAAGTTCGTTCCGCCTGCAAGCATTATGATTGTGACTGCGTATTCCAGGATCTCCGAATGGGCAAATCCCCTTGCTGCATAATATCCAATACTCTTATCATGAGTTGAAAAACCTCCCGTGGATATGCAGGTCAGGGAGTGGTTGACGGCATCAAAGGCGTTCATGCCAGCGGCATAAAACATAATGAATGAGATAATGGTAAAGAATGAGTAGATTGCCCAGAGTATCTTAAGCGTGTTGAAGATTCCCGGAACCGGCCTTGAGATGTTTATCTTGTGTCCCTCAGCTGAAAATAGGGCGGCTGCTGCACTTCCACCCCTGAAGCTTACTGCCAGGAAAAAAGTAAGGATCCCAAGCCCGCCAAGCCACTGGGTAAGCGAGCGCCAGAACAGGATGCTTTTGGGCATTGAGTCAAGCCCTTCAAAGACGGTAATGCCTGTGGTGGTGAAACCGCTTACTGCCTCAAAGAGCGCATCAACAAACCCCTTGTGAAGGCCGGTCATAAAGGGGATTGCACCTGCCACTGCGCAAAGGATCCAGCCAAGTGCGGTGATTATCATAGCACCATGTAGTGACGGGGTGCGGAAGGTGGTGCTCTTCTGTATCACCAGGCCAAGAAGCAGGCAACCTGCAGCAGGGTAAGTGAATACTGACGCATTTACACCATGTCCTGGACAATCGTGATAGAACCACCAGGGAATCAGGGGGAGCAGCATGACAACGCCAAGAACAGACAGCAGTGCACCAAGGTAGTTGAGAATGCAAAGCACTTCACTGCTGTCGCCGCGTTTATGGCGAAGTTTTTTGTACATGGCTATCTTGTAATTTTTTATTCAGTATATATCAACAGGCACACGTACCCGTTTCCCTGCCTTGTTGAAAAACAGCAGGTATCCGTTTTCTGCAGCGAACAGCAGGAGATCTCTGGTAATCTCCACGTCCTTTCTGCAGTATTCGATAATTTTGTCAATTTTCCCCTGTTTCCACCACCTTAACGCAAGCATGCCGTCAGCGCTCTTGGCAGTTCCTAGTGTGGCGCTGGCAAGGCCCTGAAGAGAAATACGGTATCCGAGGTGGCGGTAAACCCGATCCAGGAGATCGAGGGTGTTCAGGCCATGAAGATCAAGGTGAGTATAGGGTGCAAGTACATTGTAATCAAAACGCTTTATATTAAAACCAACAACCAGTGATGTTCTTTTAATCCTTTCAAAGAATCGTGGAAGTTCGTCTTCCCTGTACGCATGAAACTCCTGGTCAGTTGCATCAAAGAGCACAGCACAGCTTACCTTCATCCTGTGTGCGTTTTTCCAGCCCCCTACCTCATGTGCCCCAAGCTGGGTTTCCACATCAAATACAACGTAATCATCTGGCAGCCTGCTGCGGGACGTTTTTTGTTGCTCCTTTGCTGCTGGTGGTGATTTAGCATGAGCTGGCCTTTTAATGGTAATGCGGTGTTTGCCTCCTGGTGATTTGCGTTTTGAAAAATTCTTGCCGGACATGAGGGATGTGGCACAGAAAAGGGCAGCCTGTTTGTCTATGGGGCGGTTACCAGAGCCGCATTTGGGGGAGTGGACGCAGGATGGGCAGCCGTTTTCACAGGGGCAGGACTTTATGGCACTAATTACCTTTTTGAACACGGCATCTGCTTTCAAAAATGCCTGGCGGGAAAGACCGATGCCTCCAGGTATTCCGTCATAAACAAACACCGCACCGCTCCCGCACTGTGGATGAAGCGGAAAGGATATGCCGCCAAGGTCATTTCGGTCAGTGAGCACAAACAGGGGAAGTATGCCGATAAGTGCGTGTTCAAGCGCATGAATCCCACCCATGTAGTGCATGCGCTGCTCCTCCATTTCAATCCTCAGGGCATCCGGCACTGTGAACCAGATTCCCTCTGTCTCAAAGACCTGAGGAGGAAGTTTCAGATCAACATGGCCAATAAGCCGCTGTCCGTTTACAAGCCTCATGTCATAGCCTGTAACAAGGTCGGTTACACGAAGGGTGCCCAGGAATATTTCAGTACTTCCAAGCCTCGCCCTCTTTATAATTTTTAATATCTCTGTATCTTTTTCTGCTGTGACCCTTGTGAAGTAGTTTACCCTGGCAGGCTCAACCACCGCGAGTCTGGCGTTTATGTCAAGGTCCTTGACAAGCCAGGTAGTTCCCCTGTGTAGATAGATGGCACCGGGGTGAGTCTCCCGCATTGCCCTGTATTCATCAACAGAGCCGATTATTTCACCGGTATCTGCCTGTATGATATTAAACTGTCTTCCTGTTCCTCTGAGGCTTACATCCTTGTGAGGATACTTGCGGGATGTGAAAAAGGCAGCACCGTCTGCACTTCTTAAAAGCCTTCCCTTTTCTTCAAGCTCTTCTGCTATTGGCATTATTTCTGGTGGCAGAACCGGGTCCCCTGATGTCATTACCGGCAGTTCTGAAGCAGCACATACAAGATGCCTTTTTGCTATAACACTGTTTAACGGGTTTATTACAGCGGTTTCAGGAGGGCTTGATACAAGCTCCTTGGGGTGATTCAGAAAGTAGCGGTCAAGGGCATCTTCCTGAGCAATGAGTATCACGGCAGATTCCCGCATGCTTCGTCCAACCCTGCCTCCCCGCTGCCATGTTGACATCACCGTGCCCGGATAGCCAACAAGGATGCACAGATCAAGGGCCCCGATGTCAATGCCAAGCTCAAGGGCACTTGTTGATATTACAGCAAGAAGGCTTCCCTGGCTCATCCTTGCCTCAATATCCCGGCGTTCCTCTGGAAGAAAGCCTGCGCGGTAGGCGCTTATTTTATCCCTGAACCGCCCTGCCTTTTGGGTAACCCACAGGGATATAAGCTCTGTCATCTTTCGTGACTGGGTATAGACTATTGTCCTTAGCCCCCTGTGAAGCGCTGCCAGAAGGAGCTGAACAGCCATCTGTGATGCACCGGCTTCTTCAGGGTCAACCATTATAAAGTGGCGCTTTCCTGTGGGAGCACCGCTTTTTGTAACAGGCACAACTTCAACATCTGCCAGGTCTGACGACAGCTCTGCGGGGTTTCCAATGGTAGCAGAGCAGAATATGAATTGGGGCTCTGCGCCATACCTGCTGCATATCCTCCTGAGCCTCCTGAACACCCATGCCATGTGTGAGCCCAGAAATCCCCGGTAGGTGTGTACCTCGTCAACCACAACGAATCTGAGATTTCCAAGAAATTCTGCCCAGGAGGTGTGATAGGGAAGCAGGGCAAGGTGGAGCATTTCAGGGTTGCTGAACAGCACGTTTGGCGGTTTTTTTCGTATCTTTGCCCGGTTCCACTGGGTGGTGTCTCCATCATAGATGTTGCATGAGATGCGGGCTTCCAGCGAGGCAATTTGGGCCATGCGGCTGAATGAGGCCATCTGGTCGTTTGCCAGTGCCTTAAGGGGGAAGAGGTAGAGTGCCCGGGCTGCAGGATCTGAAAGGATTGTCTCAAGAACCGGTATGTTATAGGTGAAGGTCTTTCCGCTTGCAGTTGATGTGGCTACAACCACATTTTTGCCTGCCCTGATTGCATCTATTGCCTCTGCCTGATGAAGGTAAAGGGAAGGAATACCTGAGGCCCTTAGAATTTTTACTGTTTCAGGCCTCAACGGGGCAGATGTGAAACCTGCCTGAGGGGGACGCTCCTGCTCAATGTGGTGGAAGCATATTTTTCTCCCAATATGTCTTGAAGCCCTGAAGGAGGCTATATACTCTGAGACAGGCGAATCTGAGTCTGAGGTGGTGAAGCTCAATTTGTCAGAATGTTCTTATCTTGATGATGCCATCTGCATGCCTGCCCTGTGCCTGAAGTAGTCCCTGATGGTGTACCTGGCATAGGTAGCTGCCTTTACGTCAAGTTTTGGCTTTGCGTGGCCTACAAGTACTGCTATGGCAATCTTTCTGTCAGTGCGTTTATCCAGGGCAAAGCCGCAGAACCAGTCGTAGCGTATTGTGTGCTCCCTGTTGTCAATTGTCCCTGTCTTTCCGCCGATTTCAAGGTGCGACAGAACCTTGTCCCTTTTCCAGCCACGAAATGCCTTTCTTGCAGTGCCACGCCTTACAGTTGCCTCAAGAAGCTGTTTGAGCCTTTTTGCTGCATTTGGTGTGATTGCCCTGCTGAGGGGTTCAGGCCGGTTCCGGTAAACAGGATTGCCGTCAATATCCAGCACCGCGTCAATAACTGCAGGGGTCATCATGGTGCCCTGGTTAACGGCAGCCGAGGCAATTAACGCACCGTGCAGCGGGGTGATCCTGGTTTCCCGGTTAAAGCCGCTTGCTATTTCTGCTATGCGGTAACTGTCATCAGTTATGTTGAAACGGCTCTCCTCAACCGGCAGGTCAAAGTCAAGTTCACGTTCAAAGCCAAAGGCATAGGCATATTTTTCAAGTGTTTCCCTGCCAAGGCTGAAGATTCCAATCTTTCCAAAAACAGGATTTACTGACTGGGCAAAGGAGTCCCTCAAAGTTATCCTGGTGGTCCACCTGTTTCTTTTTTTGTTTAGCTGTGACTTGTAAAGCGTATGTTTCCTGCCGTTAAAAAGAAGCGTGGTGTCAGGACGGAAGTTTTTGGCCTCTATTGCAGCGGCAGCAGTGATCATCTTGAAGACACTTGCTGCAGGAAAACACTTTTCCGTGCATGGGTTGGTGTTGTCTTCGTCTTTGTCAAAACCTGTCATTGAGATAATCCTGCCGCTTTCCGGCTCCATTACCACCACAGCCACCTGTCTTGCAGATGACTTTGAGATTCGATCCCTTATGGCCTCCTGCAGTGCAGGATCAATGGTGGTCTCGATCTTCAGAGGTTGATCAAGATATTCAACTGTAATGTCCAGCTCATGTGCTGTTAAAATGACGGAAGGGTCAATAATCTTACGCAGGTCGCCCCTTTGAAGTGTAAGCCCTGTCTTGAACCTTGCATCTTCTGCAGGTGCTGATATGGCATTCAGAATATTTTGCCTTACCCTGGCATGATTATCTAAAGCACTGTTATTGCTTGCTTTAAAGCAAGAGGCGCAGGCAAATATTACAACTGCAGCAGCAGCGGCAAGCAGTATCTTAAGCAGGTGTTCCGGGTTCAATGCATTCTCCTTTATTCAGAGCCGTTGTCCTT
>JALWJV010000371.1 GCA_026996955.1 Deltaproteobacteria bacterium | reverse complement strand
TTCCCATAATAGTCGGCTATATGGGGATTCCTCTGACAAAGGAGATGCAGTAAATACGGCAATCCCGAAGGGTTTCAAAACTGGAAAGCTATAATCGATTTAACTCCTTTTAATTTCGTTGAAAAAACAATTTTCCAGATTTTGAAACGCTCAATCTAGGTAGAATTTTTTACAAGGTTTGTAATGTACTTGGGTATGGTTTTCTGGAGAAATTAAACGAAGGGCCATGGATAATTAATTATCTACGTTAATCTGCGAAAATCTGCGTCCCATTATATGAATCAAGCCCTGAAATCAGCCCTAACCAACTTCAGCATCCGCGGCAATGAACTTTGTTGGGGTGATATGGCCCTCTCCGAACTTGCCCGCAAACATGGTACCCCCCTATACATCTATTGCGAAAGAATCATACAAAATAAGCAACAGCTTCTCCGCAACCTACTCTCTGAAAATCTGCACATCTATTATGCTGTCAAGGCCAATCCCAACCCCGATATCCTTAAAATCATGGGTAATTTCTATGATGGTTTTGACGTGGCCTCAGCCGGTGAGCTAAAACGAGTCCTGGATGCAGGTTTTCCGGCAGAAGTGATAAGCTTTGCCGGGCCTGGCAAGTCCAGGGAAGAGTTGCGCTGCGCAATCCATGAAGAGATCGGGTGTATAAGTGTTGAAAGCCAACAGGAATTTGAACATATCGTTCAAATATGCAGTGATGTAGGTAAAAAGGCCAGTGTTTCCCTTCGAATCAATCCGGATTTTGATCTTTCAGGGTCTGGCATGAAGATGGGCGGCGGGTCAAAACAGTTTGGTGTGGACACTGAAAAGGCCCCGGCCATCCTTGCCGCTATGGCAGATGAGCCCTGCATCAATTTTAAGGGCATCCATATCTTTGCAGGCAGCCAGAATCTGCACTCTGAAGCCCTTTTGTCAGGTTTTGAGAACATCCTGAAATATGCTGCCTCCCTGCAGCAGCAAATTGGGATTCCCATTCAGTGGATAAACATGGGCGGCGGTTTTGGTATTCCATATTTTGCCCACGAACATGAGCTTGATCTCGAATTTTTAGGCAAAGGTCTTGATAATCTTTTAAAACAGTATTCATCATTGTTGGGGTATCCGAAGTTTATCCTGGAGCTTGGGCGTTATCTTGTTGGGGAATGCGGTGTATATCTGACTGAAATTTTATATAAAAAGACATCAAAAGAGCACATCTTCCTTATCATGGACGGTGGCATGCACCATCATCTTGCTGCCTCAGGTAATCTGGGCCAGAGTCTCGCGCGGCGGCCCATGCCGCTCACAGTGGTCAACAGGCAGAATTTTCCCGTGGAAAAGGTGCATGTGGTCGGGCCTCTCTGTACGCCTCTTGATACCTTTGGCTTTGTAGAAATCCCAAGGGCAGAGGCAGGTGACATAATTGGAGTTTTTCAGTCTGGTGCGTATGGCTTTTCAGCAAGTCCACAACTGTTTCTCAGCCACCCGGCCCCAAAAGAGGTGGTAATCCCGGTATGATTAAAATTGATGTCCTGACAGACAGGCATGAGATCGAAAAGATCAAGCAGGAATGGCTTGAACTTGCACGCAGGGAAAATGCGCCATTACCATTCCAATATCCTTTTAAGCCTTTGACTTACTGGGACGTGTTTCATGATGATGAAGAGCCGTTCTGGAAAAAGCGGGGAAAAATTTTTCTTGGCATGCGAAGTAATCTTCACAGGTTTTATCTCCTTACAGCCTGGGATGGAAACGGGTTATGTGGCGTTTTGCCCCTGGGCCAGTTTGGTGTGATGCTTGGTGGTGGTGAGCAGATAAATATGGTTGCTGTTCTCGGAGATTATGTTCTGCATCCTTTTCAGGATTTTCTTGTTGCAGGTGACAGACGTCAGGCAATAATAGGGGCAATGCTTCAGGTATTGCCGGAATTCTTCAGGGATAACAGCCTGGTCTGGCTTGGCTATATACCCGGACACTCACCAAATCTGCCGATAATCCGTGAGGCCTCTTCCGTACAGAAGGATTGTGATTCCCTTGAGGCCATAAGCAGTCAGAGGGGAGGAGTGTGGCCCTGGACCATCAATTCTATAGTTGGAACTCTTAAACAAATCCGTACGGTTTGTAAAACAGAAGGATATAAAATAAAAATTTTGGATGAGTTGATTTCAAAATTGCAGAATTGTACTACCCATTCACTTTTTTTCCCCCCTCTGTGCCAATGTAAGTGAGACACCTACTA
>JALWJV010000370.1 GCA_026996955.1 Deltaproteobacteria bacterium | reverse complement strand
TTCCCAGCGTTACGGTCTGCTTCTGGAGGCTGTAGAGGGGGTCGCCTGTCTGGTCTTTATGGCAGAATATGTTGCCAGGCTCTATGTGGCAGGAAGGGACAGGATAGGCATGACGCCAATGCAGGGCCGTTTGGGGTATGCGGTCTCCCTGATGGGCATAGTTGATCTGCTCTCTTTTCTGCCTTCACTGTTCATCCTTGCCGGTGTCAAAACTACTCCGATGCTCCTGAGCCTTCAGCTTCTGAGACTTGTAAAGCTTACCCGATATTCGGTGGCGTTTGATCTTCTTGCAGATGTGCTGAAGGATGAGGCGCAGTCTCTGATTGTTTCTTTTGTCCTCATGGTAATCATGCTGATATTTGCCTCTGTGGGAATATACGCCTTTGAGCACGAGGTTCAGCCCAGGGCATTCGGGTCCATTCCAAGCGCAATGTGGTGGGCAATAGTAACCCTTACAACAGTGGGTTATGGCGATGTGACACCAGTAACCGCAGAGGGGAAGATCTTTGCAACACTTATCACCGTGGTAGGAGTTGGGCTGGTGTCACTGCCCGCAGGTATCATTGCCTCTGGTTTTACTGAGCAGCTAAGGATGCGGCGCACACAGTTTCAGGCCGAGGTGGAAGAATTGATACATGATGACGGAGAACTGTCCAACGAGGACATGGGTGTCCTTGAACGTGACAGAAAGGAGCTTGGCATCAACAGGGGCAAGGCAGAACTTATCATTAAACAGGTGCGCCAGAGGGAGCAGAGACGAGTGCACAGAGAGGGGGATTCTGGCAGGTAAAAAAATCCCGCAGGCCATTTCCGGCCTGCGGGGTTCAGAAATATCAGGAACTAAGATGAACTAAGATGAGGTTGAACCGGAAGCCAAGAGTTTCTTCTTGAACTCGCCTAATTTTTTCAGGAGTTCCTCAAACATCTTCGCTGCCTTGTTCTTACCCTTTATCTCCGTCTTTATGGCATCTATACGGTCCTGCAGGTCCTTGTAGATCTTGGGATCATCCTTGCCGTAGCCCAAAAGTTTAGCTATTTCAAGCTGTTTCTTGGCGTTATCAAGATATTTGAGCGCCTGTTTCTTGTTTACCGATGCGGTCTTTGATGCCTCTTCAATCAGGTCAGCTGCCCTGACCAGTGGGAGAGGTATGATTATCTTTTTGATTACCATGGAGTTCAGGGCAACGGTCAGCACGCTCTTTGCCTCATCAAGTTTTTTATCAATTATATACTTTGAGGCAAGTTTCATGGCATCCGGATAGGTGGCCAGAGGCAGGTTTTCAATTATGAGGTCTATCTCACTCTGGAGTGTATCAAGAAGAAGCCGTGCCTCCTGTACATTTCCCTTGTTAAGCATCTTCTTGACTTCGCTGATGGCTGTTGAAATCTCTTCAGGTGACATGTCGGTGTCCATGGCCACGGTGTAGCTGTTTACCGGTACAACGGATATGTCCTTGTTGGCTGCAAGTATCACCTCAAGCTCACCAATTACCTTTTTAAGCTGTTCAAGTGCCTCATCAGATTTTTTCTGATTAAGCAGTTCAACAACCTTGTAGGTTTCGGCAACTGCCTGAACAGCCTTAAGATTCAGTTCCTGTTTGAGTGCCTCAGCCTTTTTCTTTTCTTTTTCCATTGAGCCGCTGGTGACTTGAGCAGAGCTCTTCAGTTTGGTCTGGCCGTGGTCAGCCTGATGCGTGTTTGATGCCAGGCACTTTCCGGCAGGCATGCTCATTACAAGGCACGCTCCAATGATTAAAGCCCAGAGTCCCGCATTTAATTTGTGTTTTAAAAACATTGCATTAACCTCCTTTTTTCTTGCAATCCTAAATTTGTGTCAACATGCTATAACAGTCGTGTTAACGATGATTTTCACATAACCCTGTCATTGAAACATAGAGTATGTGATAATTTTGTAAAAAAAACGGATGATACTTACTACAAAAATGTGAACCAGGTTCGTATTAAACAATTAGACAGCTTTGGTGAAAGTCAATAGAGGTGGGCAATAATTTTTATCAAAGGCAAATTTCGGGGCACAGCTCATGTTTGTTTTCATCAGGTCGCTTTCTCGTGGAACTAAAGGCGTGATCAGTCAACGTGCTGCGCCCATGTAATTTTTGATCCTAGAACTGGCATGAAGTCTATAGGATGTTCCGTTCAGGTTTCCTCACCAAAACCCCTCAAAAAAAACACAAGTCCACGCAATAAGCTGAAAAGACGGTACAAAGCGGTAC
>JALWJV010000369.1 GCA_026996955.1 Deltaproteobacteria bacterium | reverse complement strand
TAAGGCTTGCTCCGCCAAAATCGCGAAACTCGCTCGTGCCTCGCTCAGACAGACGCGATTTTTTTTGGGCTCCGCTTCGCCAAGAAAAACTACGAAATTATTCAAAGTCACTCCAAAACAAGACCATTTACCAACCTTAATTCAAGGCGATAGTGGAATGAAATACCTCCCGGAGTTTTCACCTGATGTTTCACCAGAACATCAGCACATTATCACCACTGCTGTAAATGCAGCCCTTAAGGCAGGCAGTGTGCTAATGGAACTTTACTCCCAGCCTCATGACATCAGGTACAAGGGTGATATTGACCTTGTAACAGAGGCGGATGTAGCCTCGGAAAAGGCTGTCAAGGAGATATTGAGCACCGAGAGCAGTGCGCCAATAATGGCAGAGGAGTCGGCCACGGATATTTCCTGCCCTCAGGGAGCGGTCTGGATTATTGACCCCCTTGACGGCACCACCAACTATGCCCACGGCTTCCCGTTTTTCTGCGTCTCTGTCTGTTACTATCTTGGCAGTCCGGTTGATGGTATGGAGCCAGGCCCGTTTGCAGGTGCTGTGTACTGTCCGGTGCTTGATGAGATGTTTGCTGCCTTAAGGGGTCATGGGGCATGGCTTAACTCCGGCATTATCAGAACCACGTCTGAACATGATCTTGGCAGGGGGCTTATGGCAACCGGGTTTCCGTACACCATCAGGCAGGAATCGCAGTGGGTCATTGATGCCCTCAAGCGGGTAATTGTAAGGGCACAGGGCATCAGGCGGGCAGGGGCAGCAGCCCTTGACCTTGCATGGCTTGCCGCCGGCAGGGTTGACGGTTTCTGGGAGGCCGGGCTAAAGCCCTGGGATACTGCTGCAGCCCAGCTCCTTGTAACAGAGGCAGGTGGAACGGTAACAGATTTTGCAGGAGGGGAGTATAATCCCTTTATGAAGGAGATATTGGCATCTAATGGCCCGCTTCATTCATCTCTTGTGGAGATATTATCAGATTTCAGCGGAAAAAAGGGCAGCACACTCTGAGTTATGACATCATGGCGATATAAAAAATGCCCTGTTTGCGGGGCTGAAATCGAGGTCTATGCCAATCCTGTACCCACTGTGGATATTATCATCGAGGTCAAGGGGCGTGGTATTGTCCTCATAGAGAGAAAAAATCCGCCTCATGGCTGGGCGATTCCCGGTGGGTTTGTAGATTATGGTGAAAGTGTGGAAACTGCAGCAGTGCGGGAGGCTAAGGAGGAGACCGGGCTTGATGTAATGCTTAAAGGTGTGCTTGGTGTCTATTCAAATCCTCAAAGAGACAGCCGTGTTCATACTATCAGCACAGTGTTTGTTGCAGAGGCCCAGGGAAATCCAAATGCAGGAGATGACGCAGCAAATGCAAGGTGTTTTTCAAGTGATAACCTGCCGAATGAGCTTGCCTTTGATCACGGGCTGATTCTGGCACACTACATAAAATACCTTGAGGGTGCCCGGTGTCTTTGTCCTGTCCAGTACAGGTAACGAAGCTGCCTGTATATTTAAGTGATATCAAGATGGGAAAAGAGAGGATAACCAGAAAAGACCTGGATGTGGTCATATCGCGTCTTTTCAGTAATGAAAAGGGCGAGATACCCTGCATGTCAGATACTGTCCGCAGGCTCATGGCACTGGATCCGGACAGTGATGTCTCCATGCAGGAACTTGCCGAGGTTATTCTTGAGGATTACGGGCTTATCAACAAGGTCCTGATAGTTGTTAACTCATCTTATTACAGGCGGTTAAGTACAGAAATCACCACTGTTACCCAGGCGGTGGTAATGCTTGGCTTTAACACTGTGCGAAGTATTGCAGTGGACATGGCCATGCTTGATCTGCTTGCAGATAACAGCAACCCCATTGCACTTAATGTGCTGGCCGAGACATTCTTTGCAGCAAATTTTGCCCAGATTATCCAGTCGGAATTAAATATTGGCTCTCCAGAGGCGATTTTTGTTGCCTCTCTTTACCGGCCAATAGCACGCATTGTTACGGTTCTTCACGATCCTGAACTCTATGCCACCCTGGTTGAAATGGAAAATGCCTCCAACTCGTCTGACAGACAGATAGCCAGGGATTTTTTCAGGGAAACCGGCTACAGGCTTGCAGAACTCTGGAGTGTACCGGCAAGCCTCTCCGGTTTCATGGAGGGATGCAAGCAGCATGCATCTTCTGTGGAGCCGAAATATCTTGAACTTGTTAGGGCCGCAGCACGCCTGAGCTCCATGCTGTTTGGAGGTGGAGATGGAGAGCAGATAGCAGCACTTCTGAAGAAGTTTCAGAAGAATTTCAACCTTGACAGGGATGTTGTTCAAAGAAGCCTTGAAAAGGCAGTGTCGCTTACCTCGGACAAAAGAACTGAATTTTGTAACTTGCTCAAAAATGTCAGTGTGGCCGGGGTCTTAAGCCAGTCAGAGACATCTCCCCAGATTCAGCAAGAACAGGAAGAACATGACCAAATCATCCAGGATAAGGAGAGGGGAAAAGAATCAGATGATCGAGATGAACTGTTTCTTGACCTCCTTAATCAGATTACTAGTGCCATACTTGAGAATAAGTTTAGTTTGGACCAGGTACTGCTTTTGGCTGTGGAGGTAATACGCCGCGGTTTTGATCCTCTCAATATCGCTCTCTGTCTGTTTACTCCTGACAGAAAAAGGCTCGTTGTGCGATATTCGCTTGGAAAACAGGCGGGAATAATTAAAAAATATCTTGATGTTCAGGATCCTTTGAATAATCCACCTTTAAAGGCGGCATTTCAGAAGGACTGCGAGGTGATGGGTACATGGAGGCAGCTTTTTCCTGAAGTGGTACCTAATGATGCAGGAGGGCTTTTGACCAACCAGGTGTGTGCAAGTCCTGTTCAAGTCAAAGGCAGGCCCGTTGGTTGCATCCTGTGCGATTTCAGTTCATCAAGGAAAATTAATGGGAAAGAGCTTAAGAAGATAGCCCAGGTAAGAAAGCTTGTGGTGCTTTCCGCCATGCAGAGGGTGTCAGGGCGTTGAAGCACTGCTTTCCTGTTCTAACATCAGTCAGCAGTTTTCTTCAAAGGGGCTTCAGACAGGAACCAGGGAACGAATTACGTAATACAGTTTGTCAATACGGAAACAAATATTATGGAAACATCAATTTGTCCTGTTGATGCCGGATCGCAATCGGCAGTGCCGTCTCGTTTCCCTGGGTGGGTAACATGGCTTGCCTTTGCGGTTGGTCTTACAGGGGCAATTTCACTTCGTCTTATCCTGATAGCCAAGGCGTACAGGCCGGAACTGGTTCGCCTGTTATGGTATGTGGGGGTGTGCGGAAACATGATTTTTTTCATGTTCCGGGCATTTATAACCCATCGGCGCAGGCACCTTATTGCTTCGCTGCGTCTCAGGGAAAAACTTCGTGAGGAAGACAGCCTGTGCCCTGCAGATTATGAGGCGTTAAGATATCTGGTTGAAAGCCTTTATATATCAAAGGAGAGATGGAACTACCTAATCATTTTTGTATGTTCTGTGCTTGCCATAGCATGGGATGTCTTTGTTGTGGGGTTCTGATTGCCCCTGTTAAACTGCACTACCTCTTCAAACTTCACACCTGTTCCGCCAAAGATGTCCAGTGCGCTTCCAATGGTAAGGTCTATGCGGTCTTTGCCAAGTTTCTTGACAAGGTAAAGATCATTCATGTCCTTTGCGCCCCCTGCGTAGGTAGTGGGGATTGGTGACCACTCTCCAAGCATTTGAACAAGTTCTGTCTCTATTCCGTGGCACTTGCCCTCTACATCTGCAGCATGGATAAGAAATTCCGAGCAGTATTCCGCAAGGTCCTCCAAAGTTTCCCTGGAAATGGTGACATTGGTAAAGTTCTGCCACCTGTCTGTTACTATAAAAAAATCGTCCCCCTGTTTTCGGCAGCTTAAATCCAGGACCAGGCCCTCTCTGCCAACAATGTTTTTAAGTTTTTTTATTCTGTCATGCAGTATCTCTCCATCTCTGAAACACCAGGAGGTCACAATAACCGCCTCAGCCCCTGCCTCCATCCACATTGCGGCATTTGTGTCATTTATGCCCCCACCGATCTGAAGTCCCCCGGGCCAGGCAGAAAGCGCATCCCTGGCAGCCTCTTCGTTTCCCGGTCCAAGCATTATCACATGGCCACCCCGCATGTCATGTTTTCTGAAGAGTTTGGCAAACCATGACGGTGGGTGTTCTGAAACGAAATTTTCTTTAAGGGTGGCCGGAGATGAATCACTGAGCGTTGAGCCGATTATCTGTTTGACCTTTCCGTTGTGCAGGTCAATGCATGGTCTGAATTTCATTTTTTCCCTCAACAGATAGTAAACATGAACAGTATGATTACTGTCTGCGGTTGAGATGCAGACAGAAAAATTTTGGTGTTTCTCTCATATATGCTTTGTATTTTTCCCCCAGCCTCTGTACAAGCTCCTTCTCCTCAAGGGGAATGATAATAAAATATGTGAGGATAAAGTCCAATACTGCTACAAGAAACAGGGCAAAATATCCTGTAAATATGGCAGCACCAAAAAACATAAGCGCGTGGGAAAAATATGTGGGATGCCTGCACCAGTTAAAGGGCGGTGCAGTTACATGGGTACTTTTAACAGAATCTGTAACCTCAGGAACGCCGATGATTATGTGCCCCATTACCTTTGCTGTCCAAGCCTGAAGAATTAGTCCAGCAACAAAGAGAATCATACCACTTATTACAACAGGATGGGGGAAATCTATCTGAAATTGTAAAATGAAACGCCTGAATTTTATCACTATAAAAAGCCACGGAATCCACATAAGGGCAGTAAATATATAGGCTCTAATGCCTGCGTGTCTTTTGCCTGAGTAGTGAAACAGATGCACGGGTATCCAGAAGAGGGGTATAACAGGCCATGCCAAAATTATACCCAATGAAAGTATCACATTTAAATTATAGTTAAATTCCATGCAGTTCCCTCTTTGTGTAGATACCGAAATTTAAGAAAGCCCTATATGGTGATACTTTATACAATCGTTTCATGATCCGCTAAATAATTATTTTCCCCGATCATAAGGGGAAGGAGTGATCCTGAGAAAGCATAATTATTTTTATAATTTTGATAATATCCTTTAAGTCATTCATCAATTCTTCCGATAGCTCTAAATAGAACCAAAGCTGATCTGACTGGAACTTGAATCGGTACGATGTACGTTGAAACAAGGGGAGCATCCGACTGGATCCAATATGTCAGACTACACAAGTCATTTTTTCCACTAAAAAACATATCCGGGCCATGACTGCCCTGTAAAATCACACATTCGGATACTTTCGAAGTGTCAGTGATATAATGCGTTTTGTCCTTATGTAAAAGGCATTTTTTATGTTTATGGGCCTGGGAGAATAAATAATGAGTAACGAACAACTTTATGCGTCATTTTTGCTTGATCGGGAAACAGAAATTGAGATTGCGATGCCTGCAGAAAGGGTTGAGGAGGCGGTGACTGTCAACCTGCCGTTTCGGCATGTTCCAAACAGTGCTGAATTTTTTGAAGGCATAATGAAACTTCGTCAGGATGTTATTCCTGTAATCAATCTTAAAAAACGGATGGGTCTGGATTCTGTTTGCCATGACCACGACGCCAAGGTGGCGGTTGTAAGGTCAGGTAAGAGGCGCTACGGCATCCTGTTCGATGATATAAAGGATGTTCTGAGTGTTCCTGTTGAGGCTGTTGAACCCATTGATTCTATTCTGCTTTCAAGGGATTCCATCATATTGAAGATTATTAAGCTCGATTCCGGAGAGAGGACACTTCAGCTCCTGGACCTGGAAAAACTTTTTCCGCAGCAGCCTGTAATTGCCCGTCCGTCTGGAGGAAAAACTGCTAAGGCTAAAAAGGAAGAGCAGGAGGGTGATAAAGAGTCGCGTTACACAATCTTTTCAAGTGGCAAGCAGGAATACGGTATTGCCGTGGAAGATACAAGAGAGATTTGCTTCCTATCTGATATAGATCCAACCTTTCAAAATGGCGTGGTTGAAGGGGCACTGCGTCTCAGGGGCCATACGATTCCTGTATTAAACAGTTACCGACTGTTCGGAAACAGTAATCCCATGCAGCCAACTGAAGATACACGTATTTTGGTTCTGAAAAAAGGCGGAGTAAGTTTTGGTCTTATGGTGGATAAAATTAGCGAGATTGTTACAGTTGGCCAGAGTCATATTCTTCCAATGCCTGGAAGCCAGCTTCACTGCCTGCAGGGGATATGTCAGTATTCAGATAAGAGAAATATCCTGCTCCTGGAAGTTGAGAAAATGCTGGAATGTCACATGGATACCGTGAAGTCAATGTCCAGGGTTAATTCAGGTGATAAGAGCAGCAGGGTGCTTGAATCAACCCATCACCTTATTACTGAAAATTGTTATCTCATCTTTTCCATAGGTAAGAACTATGCAATTCAGTTGAAAGATGTGCAGGAAATCATCGAAACTGATGAGCTTTTGTCACTTCCTGACAGAAGTGAAATTGTGCAGGATGTCATAAACCTTAGAGGAGTAATAGTTCCTGTTCTTGATCTTTCATTTTTTTATGGGATAAGGCCCAAAAAGGACAAGGTGGGAAAAACAAGGCTTATTATCGGGCAATACGGTAATCGTAATGTGGGGTTCATAGTAGATGATATTGTAACAATTTATAAACAGGAAAAGTTTTATGATACCCCTGCCCTTAAACCTGAGCTTCAGGCAAAAAAAGATACTGTTGACAGAATGATAGAATATATTGGTGATTCCGGGTTAAAGGAACACGTTTTGGTGATAAATGTTAAAAATATAGTGCGAAATCATCTGAAGATGGATGTTGAATATGAGGCAGACGATCATAATGAAGGCAGAGATTCAGGTGAAAACATGGAACACCATGTCCATATTCCCAGGGTGAATGAGACAGATCAGCGGATGTCATACGTGTAAAAGGCACGAGTCTGATTTTTTAAAAAAAATAATGAAATTAAAGTTTGGAGGTAAATAAGGATGGCTGCAACAAGAAAAAAAGAGACAACATTTGATTTTGATTCATTGAACCTGATTGATGTTCCATCTTTTGTCGTAAACAAGGAACATGTGATTACCTGGGCTAACAGTTCCATGCTGGATACGTTTAACGTAAAGGCAAAGGACATTCTCAATAAATCTACTTGTGAAGAGATATGTAATGTACAGTTCTGTGGCACCAAAGACTGTCCAGCAGACAGGGCAATGCGTATTAAAAAACCGGTGAAAACAGAGGTTATTCACAAAAATAGCTCCGGCATCAGCTACTACAGCAGCAAGGCATATCCACTGATTGAAGAGGAAAGCGGGGCACTCATCACACTTGATGATATTACACCCCGCAAGGAGATTGAAACCCGGTTGCGCCAGATGGAGACTGACTTGAATGTCATTCCAACGCCTATAATGGAAATTGATGACAAATTCAATGTCACATTTATGAATCCTGCTGGAGCTGCCGTAGCTGGTAAGACCCCCGACGAGGTTATTGGCAAGAAGTGCTATGACCTTTTCAAGACACCTCACTGCCGCACTGAGAAGTGTGCCTGCGCCCGTGCCATGAAGACCGATTCAGTGGTGAGCGAGGAGACCATAGCCCGCCCGTCTGAGGGAGTGATAATTCCAATCAAGTACACCGGGGCACCCATCAAGGACGCCAAGGGCAATATCAAGGGAGCCCTTGAATACATACTTGATGTGACCGAGGAGGCCCGGGAACGCCAGGCGGCCAAGGAAAAGATAGAGAATCTCAATACAATTCCTACGCCGATTATGGCAATAGACGTGGACTTTAACATAACATTCATGAACCCTGCCGGAGCTGCCGTAGCGGGCAAGACCCCGGATGAGGTTATAGGCAAGAAGTGTTATGACCTTTTCAAGACACCTCACTGCCGCACTGAGAAGTGTGCCTGCGCCCGTGCCATGAAGACCGATTCAGTGGTGAGCGAGGAGACCATAGCCCGCCCGTCTGAGGGAGTAATAATTCCAATCAAGTACACCGGGGCACCCATCAAGGACGCCAAGGGCAATATCAAGGGAGCCCTTGAATACATACTTGATGTGACCGAGGAGGCCCGGGAACGCCAGGCGGCCAAGGAAAAGATTGAAAATCTTAATGCCATTCCCACGCCTATCATGTCCATTGATACGGAGTTTAATATAACATTTATAAACCCTGCAGGTGCAGCAGTGGTGGGCAAGACCCCTGACGAGGTTGTAGGCAAGAAGTGTTATGATCTTTTCAAAACTCCCCACTGCCGTACAGAGAAATGTGCCTGCGCCAGGGCTATGAAGACCGACTCTGTTGTAAATGATGAGACCATAGCCCGTCCGTCTGCCGGAGTGATAATTCCCATCAAGTACACTGGGGCACCTATCAAGGATGCCAAGGGCAATATCAAGGGAGCCCTTGAATACATACTTGATGTGACCGAGGAGGCCCGGGAACGCCAGGCAGCCAAGGAAAAGATTGAGAACCTTAATATCATCCCCAATCCTATTCACGCCATTGATACCAATTTTGTTATCACTTACATAAATCCTGCCGGTGCCGCAATGGCAGGCCTGTCTGTGGATGAGGCAATGGGAAGGAAGTGTTATGAGCTCTTTGGAACAGACAGGTGCCGGACCGATCAGTGCATCATTCAAAGGGCAATGCACTCCGGAAAGACCGTGGTTGATCAGACTGTTGCCCATATAAACGGCAAGGATATTCCCATCCGGGTTACAAGCGTAGGCATCAAGGATGCTAAGGGTAATATAAAGGGCGGCCTGGAATACATCGTTGATGTAACAGCAGAGGCAGAGGTGGAACGCCTGATAAACAGTGCCAGTGAGGAGGTGGCAGATCTTGTTGCCACCTCTCTTGCCCAGATGGATGAGGCAACGACGCACCTGGACAGCATGAACAAGGCAATTGAAAAGGAGGTCACACTCCTTGATGAATCCATGCGCACGGTCCAGGAAACAATAGATTCGGTTAAGGAAATTGCAAATCTCACCGCCAATTCAAACGAGATAGCAGGCAAGGTTGCCTCTGAGGCAGAGGAGGGCAAGAAGGCCGGTGCCCATGCTGCCAAAAAGATGGAGGGCATCTACTCTTCCATACAGGAAAGCAATGAAATGGTCTCTAACCTTGTAAGCCAGCTGGAAAAGATCAGCGGGTTTGTGGATATAATCAAGGAAATTGCCTCTCAGACCAACCTGCTTGCATTTAATGCTGCCATTGAGGCCGCAAGGGCAGGAGATGCTGGCCGCGGCTTTGCAGTGGTGGCAGATGAGATACGGAAACTTGCTGAGAACAGTTCAAAATCAGCGGTAGATATTGCCAACATAGTCAAGAAGGTTGATGATGAATCCCGTGACACCATCACTGCCATGAAGGATGGAATCAAGATGCTTGACGAGGGAGGCGAGGTGATTGAAACAGCCCTTAAGTCAATGGACAGGATCTCAGAGGGCATTGTTGCCATTACCACATCCATTAATGAACTTGACAGCAAGGCACATATTCTTCGGGATAACAGCGAGGAGGTTGAAAAACGGATTAAGAGCGTTGTTGAGTCTGCAGACGCTAACCGGGTAGCTACTGTGGCGGTCAATGGCTCAATAAATGATACTGCCGAGGCATTGAGAAGGCTTCATGAATCCAGCAAGAATCTGCAGGAGGCCATATCTCAAAAAACTGCATAATGCTTATGAAAATGTCAACTGCCTGCGTAACTGTTCAGCGTACTTATGTTAATAAAGGTTGGTGAATGGTCTTGTTTTGGAG
>JALWJV010000368.1 GCA_026996955.1 Deltaproteobacteria bacterium | reverse complement strand
CTAACCCAGACATAATCCAGTACTCTTGTCATAACCATTAGTTAAAATCCTTGCCTTTACCACCAAAATGAATTAATTATATTCAATTATTAAAAATTTTTCAGCGTGAGTGACTGCCTGCAAACCGCAATCCTCTCTGAAGGATATGCGGTTTTTTTATGCCTTGTTCATGCTGAAAGGGCCCCTGCAGCAGCCCGGCGCCCTTTTACTCTGCTCATCCCTGCCAGTGCCATCAGCACAGCAGCCTCAAGCTTTTCCCTCTACATTGAAAGACAATAACACATGACCACATTTAAAAATACCGGCATATCCACCAACCTTATCACAAAACTTTAAGAACTTAGCTTTGACGCCCCTACCCCGGTTCAGGAGCAGGTTATTCCTGTAATGCTTGACAAAAAATCAGACATTATTGCCCTTGCCCAGACAGGCACAGGGAAGACCGCAGCCTTTGGCCTGCCTCTGCTTGAGCTGGTTGAAAATGCTTCACATCAGGTTCTTCAGGCACTTGTGCTATGCCCTACCAGGGAGCTGTGCAGGCAGGTTACCGCAGACCTCAGGACATTTGCCAAGGCATTAAAAAATATCAGGATAGCCTCTGTTTACGGCGGGGCTGCAATGGATGCCCAGATAAGGGAGATACGCCGGGGCGTACAGATTACAGTTGCCACCCCGGGCAGGCTCAACGACCTGATAAGGAGAAGGAAGATTGACCTGTCAGGCGTAAAATACCTTGTCTTTGATGAGGCTGACGAGATGCTCCAGATGGGATTCAAGGATGAGCTTGATGAAATACTGGCACACACGCCTTCTGAAAAAACAACCTGCCTTTTTTCAGCCACCATGTCCAGGGAGGTGGAGCACATAGCCCGAAATTACATGACCAATCCTGTTCAAATCACCGTTGGCAGACGAAATACCGGCACTGAAAACGTGCGGCATGAGATGTATGTGGTGCATGAACGAAACCGCTACAGGGCCATGCGTGCCATCATTGATTACAACCCGGGCATATACTCCATAATATTCTGCCGGACCCGCAGGGAGACAGGGGAGGTTGCAGAGAAGTTGATAAGAGACGGCTACAGGGCAGACGCACTCCACGGAGAACTCTCCCAGGCCCAGCGCGATATGGTTATGAGGAAGTTTCGAAACAGGCGTCTTGAGCTTCTGGTTGCCACAGACGTTGCTGCCCGTGGTCTTGATGTTACTGACCTGAGCCACGTAATCAACTACAACCTTCCGGATGACATTGCATCTTACACCCACAGAAGCGGCAGGACCGGAAGGGCTGGTAAATCAGGGACTTCCATTGCAATTGTCAACATGAGAGAGCAGTACCGCATAAGGCATATTGAAAAGCGCCTGAACCGCAAATTCGCAAAGTGCCGCATCCCCACCGGACAGGAGATTTGCAAAAGGCAGCTCCTCAGCCGTGCCCAACAGGAGGCAGCCAAAGAACAGACAGCCTATGACGCAGAAAGGGATGTTTTTGAAGAAATAAGAGAGATATTCAAGGATGTATCCCGGGATGAACTTATAATGCGGCTTGTGGCAGGGCAGTGCAGCAATATGCTTGAACATTACAGCAACACCGATGACCTGAACACGGTCAAGCCCTTGCCTGCCAAACGAAAAACCAGATGCATGGAAAGGCCCCGGGCTGCATCCGTAAAAAGGGAAAAACAGAGCAGGGAAAGACGCCCTGATTATGCAGACAAGACTGTGTTTACCCGGTTTCATCTTAATGTAGGGAGGCGTCAGGGTGTAGAGCCCCAGGAAATTCTCGGAAGGCTCAACACAGCATCCGGAAAAAAACGGATCAGGGTCGGAAAAATCGACATAATGAGAAACACTGCTGTTGTTGAGGCAGAAAGCCGTTTCACTCCACAGATCATGGAGGCGTTTCGTAACGCCACCATTAACGGAAGAAGTGTAACCATTGAAGTGGCAAGGAACAGGGAATCACGAAAAATATCCTGCCAGCGAAAGCCCTGCCAAAAGGCAGCAGGAAGACGGGGATAATTTTGTCACCTGCACGTCGAAAATGAAAAAAATTGTATCTGTTCAGCGTGGTAAATGGTCTTGTTTTGGAGTGACTTTGAAGAATTTCGTAGTTTTTCTTGGCGAAGCGAAGCCATAAAAATCGCGTCTGTCTGAGCGAGGGACGAGCGAGTTTCGCGATTTTGGCGTAGCAAGCCTTAGAAAAACAAGAAATTGTTCTCCGGAACGGAAAAACAAGACCATTTGCCAACCTCATTCAATAA
>JALWJV010000367.1:8100-9844 GCA_026996955.1 Deltaproteobacteria bacterium | reverse complement strand
TTAAGCCCTTCCTTTGCCTTTTCATTGTCAGGATCAAGCTCAAGTGCCTTTTTGAACATATCAATGGCACCGGTAGTGTCATTTTTCATCAGGCATACATTGCCCTTTGCAGTAAACCGGACTACCTGCTTGAAACGCCACTCTTCAGGCTCAAGCCCTTCAGGACATTCGCCTGTCTCAGGGGCTGCAGCAGGTGCCTCGGGAGCGGCAGCAGCTTCGGCTTTGGCAAGACCCTCTTTTGCCTTTTCATCATCAGGAGAGATGGCAAGTGCCTGTTTGAATGCCTCGGCAGCACCGACTGCGTCATTTTTGTGCAGGAGCATGTTGCCCTTTGCAACTAGGTTTACCACCTCTTTGTTCCTTGCCTCAGCCTCAGGTGCAGGCTCTGCAGAAGGTGCAGGCTCAGGAGCTGTTTCCGGAGCCGGGGCAGGAGGTGCAGCAGGTGCCTGCGGAGCTGCCGGAGCAGGTGCCGCTGTCCCCTGCACTGCCTGACCTAACTGAAGCAGAAATTCTGCCTCAAGGAACCTTCTTAATGCCTCAAACTGATCTTCATCAAGTCCAAGAGCCTTTCTTAATGCCATAAGGCCAAGATTAAGGGAATTAAGTGCATGCTGTTCCCTGGGGGTAAGGGCTGCAGTTCCAGGGGCAGGAGCTGCCGCCGGGGCCTGAGCAGGGGCAGCCTCACCCTGGGAAGCGGGTGCGGCAGGGGCTGCACCCTGAGCAGCCAGCTCGTTCTTTATCCTGTTTATCTCGTCTGTGAGTTTCTTCACCTCTGCTTCTTTCTGACTGGCCATGCCTTTTGCCTCCTCCACCTGTTTTTTGAGACCGGAGATCTCAGAGGCAACTTTCTCCTTCTCTTTAACAACAAGTTCACGCGATGCCTGGGCCTCTGCCCTGGCCTTATCAAGTTCCTTTTCAGCCTCTGCCCTGGCCGCCTGTCTTGCGCTCTCAACCGCCTCTTCAATGGAGGCCGAGCTTACAAGCATTGGCTCAATACCCTTTGGCTCAGGCCTTGGTCCAAGACCAGCCCTCTTTACAATCTCGGGCACTGCCTCTTCCCATTCAATAGCCATTATGTGAACGCCGGCAACACCGGGAATCTCCTTGACCTGATTGATAATATCAACACAGATGTCAATTCCCTCTTCCTTCTGGTCGCTGGCTGCAGCAAGGCGGTCAATGACTTCGTCTGTTACATCCATGCCGGGCACAAACTTTTTCATGTACCTTGCCATACCAAGTGATTTCGGCGGGGTGACACCTGCAAGGATGTAGCAGTTTTCATCAATTCCAAGGTCCCTGACCATCTCCATGAATTTTCTGAACTTCTCTACATTGTAGATGATCTGGGTCTGCACAAAGTTGGCGCCTGCCTTGACCTTTTTGCCAAGGCGCGGGGCCCTGAACTCAAAGGGATCAGCAAAGGGGTTTGCAGCACAACCAAGGAAGAGCCTGGGCTCTGCTGTCTTTATGTCCTCACCGCACTGGAACTTTTTGTCATCCCTCATGCCCTTGACCATTGAGAGAAGCTGGATTGAGTCCATATCAAACACGCCCTTTGCCTGGGGGTGATTTCCAAACTTCTGATGGTCTCCTGTAAGGCAGAGGAGATTTTTGATTCCAAGTGCAGAGGCACCAAGTATATCTGCCTGGATGCCGATTCTGTTCCTGTCCCTGCAGGTCATCTGCATTACAGGCTCAACACCCTCGGAGAGGGCAAGCAACCCTGCAGTGAGACTTGACA
>JALWJV010000367.1:0-8090 GCA_026996955.1 Deltaproteobacteria bacterium | reverse complement strand
CACATGCCCCTTGAGGATTCGGGCCTTTTTGCGGACAACTTCGTAATCACCATTTTTCGGGGGTCCAAGCTCTCCGGTCACCGCAAAGGTTCCAGACGCCAGGACCTGTTCTAAATTGCTTCCTGCTATCACGGTAGCAAGTCCTCCCTGAGTCTGCGACGAGGTCCGCCATGACCAGCGGTTGTCCAGTCACGAATTGGCATTATCTCCTGGAGACGCTTTTCCTCTTTCCTGTCCATGAGCTTGTCATAAATGCGGTGCCATACACAGGGGACAGAGGGATTAATCTCACACTTCCCACCGGTGGAACCACCACATGGCCCATTGGAAAGGCTCTTGGCACACCTTGCCACAGGACAGAGCCCTCCGGTAAGGTGAAGCACGCAGGAGCCGCAGCCGGCGCACATCTCAATCCACTCTCCACTGGAAAGGTTTGCACCATAGAATGTGGTGTTCAACCCTGGAAGCACATTGACTCCCTCACAGCGGTCGGCAATAAAGTTGACACCAACTCCGCAGGCAGTGGAAAGCACGGCGTCATAGTCCTTTGCCATGTCCGGCAGAGGTTCCAGATACTCCGGGTCACACTGTCTGACCAGAGTAGCCTCCTCTATCTCTATTGGCTCACCCATGCGGCTGCGCCCAAGCCTGAGAGCCGCGGATATTATGCCAACCTCCTTGTCCCCACCGGCGGAGCATATTGCAACACAACCCCGGCAGCCCAGTACAAGGAGCTTTTTGACCCCTGAAATCATATCCAGAAGTTCATTAACGGGTTTTCTTTCAGCGATTATCATCTATAGTTACTCCAGGTATATTCTCTCCAGGTGTATTCACTCCAGGTCATTAACATTCCTGAATCAGGTTTATGAGTCAGCGGCCTCAGCCCTGGAAACCATCTCCCTTACGGCTTCAACAACCGGGCCTGTCTCGCCTCTGCCAACGAAGAACATCTCTACAAGGCCCTGATCCATACCCAGTTCCTGGATTATCTTCTTGGCGTATCCTACCCTCTTGGCAGCACGTTTGCTTCCACTCATGTTGTGACAGGTGTCAATCATGCAGCCTGCCACAAACACGGCATCCGCACCCTTTTCAAACGCCTCGAGAAGATCCTGAACTTCAAGGCGCCCGGTGCAGGGAAGCCGTACCATGTCAAAATCCTCTGGCACCAGTCCTGCCTCCTTGAGGGCCTCAACGCCTACACTTGCTGTATAGTTACAGCAGAAACCTTTTATCTTAACACTCATTACGCATCCCCCCTTGCCTCGGGTGAAGGCGCGAGCATTATAGCCTCTGCCGGACACTCAAGGACACAGATTCCGCATGCCTTGCACAGTTCCGGATCAATAAAGGCATAACCCTCCTCACGGATGGAAGGCGCTCCAAAGGGACAGAGCCGCACGCAGGTAAGGCAGGCTATACACTTGCCTCCATCCACCACTGCGTACTGTCCCAGTTCCTTCAGCTCCTCCAGCTCGACAATCCTTCTGGTTTTTGCCTCTTCCCTGAGGGCTTTTACTATGTCAGCACACCTGACATTCTGCGGACAGACAGGAATGCAGCTCTGACACTGTGAACATGCCCATATCATGTCTGATTCAACAAGCTGTTCATCCATGCCCAACTTGACCATGTGAACAATCTTTCTTGGATCAAACTCAGGAACAACCTTCTCCACAGGACAGACGCCGCTGCATGAGCCGCAGGCATAGCACTGGGCCACTGTGTCGCAGCCCTGGTATTCGGCTATGATATCCTCGAGGGAATGATCTAATTTTGTTGCCTGAACAGTCATCTTTATATCATCCTGGTATGTGTTTATTCATTTCAATAAGGGCTTCATTACTAGCCCAGGGCCCAGCCGGCTCCCTCTTCCCTGACAGCCTTTTTCTTGGCAAGGGCGGTAAGTGCCTTTTCCACCTCGGCATCATCAGCCCCTGTCATTGCTGCAAGATCAGCCGCTGATTTTGCACCGTCTGCAAGGCAGATGAGAATCTCCTCTGCAATGCGCTCTGCCCTGAGCCCCGGCATGACCTTGGTTCTCACCGCCTCTGACACTGCCTCAGGACTGTAGTCGCCGGACTTTGCCATCTTCTTTGCAAGGGTGCCAAATGCTGTCCTGGGCTTTCTGGCCCCTGCAGCCTTGACAGCAGCAGAAAGCCTCCTGGCTATAACATCAGCCTCCGGCTCATTTTCACCCTGACCAAGGGCGCCAAGCCCCTTTATCTTGTTGACATAGTAGGTGATAAGCTCTACGAACCTTGGACCCTCTGCGGCTGATGCCCATTCAAGGCTCATGCGCTGGGGGTTTACACCAGCATCCGCAAGGGCCTGGCGTGCCACCTCTGCCATTATAATTGCTTCATAATTACCAGACTGGTAATGACATTCTCCAAGGTGTCAGCCACCTGTGAAAACGCCATCCGCTCCGCACTTGAATGCCTCCAGCACAAACCTGGTGTCAATGCGCCCTGTACACATTACCCGCACAACCCTGACGTTTGGCGGATACTGGTACCTTGACACACCTGCCGAATCTGCCGCAGCATAGCAGCACCAGTGGCAGAAGAATCCAAGGATGCGCGGATCAAAACCCTCCTGGGCCATTGCATTCTCCTTGTTGTTATCCATTTGAGCACTCATATTATTCAGGCCTCTTCTCCGCAGTTATCGCCTGCAAAGGCGTGTATCTGGGCCATGATTGCATCATCAGTAAAGCCACCCATGCTGATTGCAAGTGTCGGACAGTGAGAGGCGCATATTCCGCATCCCTTGCAGGAGGCAGTAATTGTCTGTGCCTTGCGCTTCTTGCCAACCTTGACAATCTCTATTGCCTTGAACGGACAGAGGCTCTCGCAGATTCCGCAGCCGATGCATGTATCCTGATTCACACGGGATACAATGGGGGCAACAGCCACCCTGCCCTTTGCCAGCGGTATCACTGCCTTTGCCGCAGCAGCCTTGGCCTGGGCCATGCACTCCTCAAGAGACTTGGGACCGTGGGCAAGACCGCAGAGGTAAACACCGTCAACAGCCACTTCAACGGGCCTCAGTTTTGCGTGAGCCTCAAGGAAGAATCCGTCCGAGGTAAGGGGGGCCTTGATTATCTTTGCAAGCGCCTCGTTCTCGCCTGGCGCTATACCGGTTGAGAGGACCAGCAGGTTTGCAGGTATGTCAATGTCCTCTCCGATAAGGCTGTCATAGACCCTGACCTTGATGCCTCGGCCTGCCTTCAGAACCTCCGGCTTCCTGTCCAGGGTATAGCGGATGAACTGGACACCCTGCTTCCTTGCCTCCCTGTAAAGGTCTTCATAGAAGCCAAATGTCCTGATGTCTCTGTAAAGGATATAGACAGTTGCATCAGGCTTTGCCTCCTTGAGCTTCAGGGCATTTTTTACAGCCTGTGTACAGCAGAGCTTGGAACAGTGAGACATATCATCGCCACGGCTGCCGACACACTGAATCATTACGATATTGTTAGCGCCCTTAAGGAAACTCTTTCCTCGTTTAAGCTTCTGCTCAAGCTCAAGCTGTGTAAGAACCCGGTTGTTCTCACCGTAGAGGTATGTATTTGGCTTGTACTCCTTGCCGCCTGTGGCAAGGACCACAACACCGTGGTTGATTATCTCTGTTTTGCCCTCACGGGAAACTGTGGTTGAGAAGTTTCCAACGTAGCCTGAGATGGCCTCAACCTCGGTTTCAAGAAGGACTTCTATATTTTTGTTCTTCTTTACCCGGGATGTCAGATCTTTTAGGACCTTTGCAGCATCCTGCCCATCCATTGTCCAGGTGAGGCGGGCAAGGTTTCCACCAAGTTTATCGCTCTTTTCAACCAGAACGCACTTGTAACCCTGCTCAGCAATGCTCAGAGCTGCACCCATTCCGGATGCACCACCGCCAATTACCAGGGCTGATGGTGTAACATCAACAGTGGGCTGCTCCAGAGGCTCAAGCAGCCTTGCCTTGGCTGCTGCCATGCGGACAAGATCCTTGGATTTTTCAGTAGCTGCCTCAGGCTCCTGGGCGTGTACCCAGGCACATTGATCCCTGATGTTTGCCATCTCGATAAGTGCGGGATTAAGACCCACTGACCTGAGGGTTTCCTGGAACAGCGGCTCATGTGTACGGGGTGAGCAGGCTGCAATTACCACCCTGTTCAGCCTGTTTTCCTTTATCTTGCCTGCAATGGTTTTAAGGGCATCCTGGGAACAGGAGTAGAGGGTGTCTTCATAGAGGACTACGTTTGGAAGCGTTCCGGCATAGTCACGCACAGCCTTAACATCTACTGTGCCTGCGATATTGACACCGCAGTGACATACAAAGACACCGATCCTGGGCTCTTCAGCCTCAAGGGCAGTATCTTCATCAGGATATGTAAGGGTTACCGTCCTGGTATTGCGGCCCTCTGCAAGAAGCTCTGAGGCCATGGCTGCAACACCGGATGCCTGTGTTACACTCTCAGGAATATCCTTTGGTCCCTGGAAAGCGCCTGCCACGTAGATACCGTCACGGCTTGTGGCAAGGGGCTGGCCAGGCGTGGTTTGGCAGAATTCGTAATTGTTAAGTTCGATCTTGGCGATGTCAGCAATCTTCTGTGCATCTTCAGGGGCATCCAGTCCAACAGAGAGGACAACCATGTCAAAGATGCCGGAATGTGACTTGCCGTCATCAGTAACCCAGGTAAGACCAAGACGGCCATCAATCTCGTCCACCCTTGGGACCCTGGCCCTTACCACATTTATGCCGTATTTTTCAACAGCACGCTTGCGGGCCTCGTCAAAGCCCTTGCCCTGGGTCCTGACATCCATAAAGAAAATGGTTACATCAAGGTCAGGATCGTGCTCCTTGGCAACTGACGCCTCCTTAAGGGCGTACATGCAGCAGACTGTTGAACAGTAGCCATTTCCGCATGTCTCATCCCTGGAACCAACACACTGCAGGAATGCAATCTTCTTTGGTTCCCTGTGGTCTGAAAGCCTTACCACATGCCCCTCTGTGGGACCGGAAGCACAGGTAAGGCGCTCAAACTCGTAGCTGGTGACAACGTCCGGGTACTTGCCGTATCCAAACTTTTCAAGTACCGAATCATCCACCTTGCCAAAACCTGGAGTAAGGACAACAGCCCCCACATCCAGCTTTAACTTTTTGGGCTTTTGAGAAAAATCAATAGCCTTTGCCGTACATGTCTGAGCACAGAGGTTACATGTCTCGTAGTTGAGCCTGAGACACTCCTTTGCATCAATATAGTAGCTTGCAGGTATTGCCTGCGCGTAGTCAATGTGCGTTGCACTTGTTATGTCCAGACGCTCGTTATAGGTATCAACCACAACCTTGGGGCAGTACATTGTACAGATGCCGCATGCGGTACAGAGGTCTTCGTTAATGTACCTGGGCTCCTGCCTTACCCTTGCGATAAACTCGCCGGGTTTACCCTCAATCTTCTCAAGTGTGGCGTTACTGAGTATTTCTATGTTTGGAGACCGACCGGCCTCAACCAGCTTCGGAGCCAGTATTCACAACGAGCAGTCGTTGGTGGGGAAGGTTTTGTCCAGTTGAGCCATCACACCTCCAATGGACGCCTTCTTCTCCACCAGATAAACGTAGTAACCCAGATCTGCCAGATCCAGGGCGGTCTGCACACCGGCAACACCGCCTCCAAGGACCATTATAGCACCAGATTGGCTCATTCTTTGAACTCCAGTTTATCTTGAGGTTTATTTCTGACCCTCATCTGCAAATGAGAGTATTGTGTTCACTTTTGTTTTTACAAAATGAGCATTTGTTAAGCCTGCTCATTTCAAAATTAAACGCATATACAAACAGGACTAATGGGCACCGCCCGGAGCACAACCCTGCCCGGGAAGGCCTGAACCAAGCTCACGCCTCATAGCCATATCAAAGAGTACGCGCTCCTGTTTCTTGTCAAGGCCAAGTGCCTTACGCTTCTCATCAAGCTTGTCAATCATCTTGTTTGCAAACTCGTTTGCAGTAACAGCAACATCCCAGCCTGCTCCGTAAATCTCCTTCATCTCGTTGAAGCAGAAATCTGTAACAACCTTGGAGCCTGATGTCGGGAAGTTTGGACCGAAGATTACTGCAGCGCCGCTTGAGACAAAGTACTGTCCGATGGACACAGCCTTTTCACTCATCCACTGGGGAGCACAGCCGATAAGAGGCAGGCTTGGGATATCATCACCCAGTCCGCCTGTCCTTACCATCTCTGTGGCTGCAATCAGCAGGCGGCTGTTGTCAACACAGGAACCGCAATGGAGCACCGGCGGGCAACCCACTGCTTCAAGGACTTCCTTAAGGCCGTCACCGCACATGTTCATGGCCTCAGGGGAGAGCAGGCCTGCGCGGCCAACACCTGTTGCAGCACAGCCTGTTACCAGCACAAGCACGTCATTTGCAATGAGCTCCTTTGCAAGCTCCACATGGACTTCGTCCATAACCTTGTAGTTGTCACAGCCGACAATGGCTGCCACGCCCTTGATGCGGCCATTTATAATGTTGTCGTTAAGAGGCTTGTAGGAGGCACGGAAACGTCCGCCAAGGATATAGTTGATGGTCTCATGACTGAAACCTGCAACAACATCCATCTGGTGAACAGGAATGTAGTGCTTTCCTCTTTCAGGATATTTGGCAATGGCACGTTTTATAATGGTCTTTGCAACATCCAGTGCCTTGTGCTCATTGAATGGTATGTGCTCTGCCCCTGCTATCTTTGCCTTTTCAGAGGTTGTGAAGAGCTCTGTATGGTACTTTGATGCAACTGGTGAGACACCCTGCATGATGCACTGAACATCAACAACCATTGCCTCTACAGCACCGGTTGCAAGCACAACCTCCTGCTGAACAAAGCTACCTGCAATGGGAAGGCCGCGCCTCATGAGGATCTCGTTACCAGTACAGCAGACACCGGCAAGGTTTACTCCCTTGGCGCCAACCTTCTTGCACTCGGCTACGATCTCAGGATCGTTGGCAGCCATGGCAAGTGCCTCTGCAAGCACAGGCTCATGCCCGTGTACTGTAATATTGACCTCGTCTTCCTTGAGGACACCGATATTTACCTTGGTGCGCACGGGAACAGGGGTTCCGAACATGATATCGGAAAGCTCTGTGGCAATCATGGATGCGCCCCAGCCGTCAGCAAGTGCTGTGCGGGCTGCATGCTGAAGGATATTTTTATAATCCTGGTCAACGCCCATGTGGGTACGGTGCATCAGCTCAACAACCTCACGATCAACACCGCGGGGCAGAATATCAAGCTCCTTCCAGATCTCCTGGCGGGGAGCAGGTGCACGTTTCATAAACTCAAGCATACCGGTCTGCTGCCCGAATTCAGCAAGCATCTTTTCACCGACCTCAATGGCAAGATCGGTCTTGTCCTTGCCTTCAGGGTCTATTCCGATCCTGCGGGCAGTTGCCTGGAGCTTGACCTCGTCCTTGATTTCGTACGGGGTTTCACCCCTTGCGGTTTCAAGGAAAGCCATGGCAACGCCGCGGCCATGATCCATGTGCGCAGCAGCGCCACCTGCTACAATCCTTGCAAAGTTCCTTGCAGCAACGGTTGATGCATCGGCGCCGCAAACACCGATCATTGAGTCAACACCCTCAATGATCTGGCAGGGACCCATATTACAGTTGCGGCAGCAGGTTCCACCCTTACCGAAAAGGCACGGCTCTACCCCTCTTTGCTCAACCCTGTGGGCTGCAGTAATAACGCCTTCTGCACAAGACTGGCAAAGGACGTCCCTGTTGGCCTCACACTGGATGCTGGGGCAACCGCCGTTTCCCTTCTTAAAGCGTTTACGTGTATCCATTCGTGTTTCTCCCTGGCCTGCGCTGGGCAAAAGAGCGCGGCCTTGAATGTGTTATTCTTTTAATTACAAATAATTGAAGTAAAATTTTATGGGCTGACATGATCAGCCCATGTTCCTAAAGGAATGGGACTTGCTATCACCTGGATTGAGCGATTGTCGGATTTGCTGCAGATCCGCGAAAGAGGAATTCCCATAATAGTCGGCTATATGGGGATTCCTATGACAAAGGAGATGCAGTAAATACGGCAATCATGAAGGGTTTCA
>JALWJV010000366.1 GCA_026996955.1 Deltaproteobacteria bacterium | reverse complement strand
TAAATCAGCAGCCATGCCAGTAGGTTATGGAAGCTGTAATGTGACAGAAGTTTTGTCAGTATATTACTGATTATTTTCATCGCCTTTATGCCCTGTTTATCCCTTTTTTCCCCGGAGCGTCATCTTTAGGGTTATGAATCCGCATATCCCGGCTACAAATGACGCAATGAAGATGCCTATTTTGGCTTCGTCTATCATGGCGCTGTCTGAAAATGCAAGTTCGCTTATAAATATGGACATGGTGAACCCTATTCCGGCCAATAACGATGCACCGAAGAGATGCTGCCATTTGACCCCTGTGGGGAGATCAGCAAGCCCGGCAGCCACGGTGAGAAAGCTGAACAGCATTATGCCAATGGGTTTTCCGAAAACCAGGCCGAAGATGATCCCCAGACTTACAGAGTCGGGGAATGCATTTATTATCTCGGCATTGAATGTGACACCTGCTGCAAACAGTGCAAAGAGTGGCAGTATTATAAATGCCTGTGGGGCATGGAAGTGTTTTTCCAGATAGATACCTGGTGGAATCATGTCCTCGGTGGTCAGGTAAATCTGTTCTATTGCATTCCACTGTCTGGGGTCTGACGCCAGACTTTCGCGGGTCAGCGGGCCTGTTTCGTGCAGGTATTTTATCTGACCCCAGATATTATTAAAGAAGATTTCCGGCTCAATTGTGGATTTAACAGGCACCAAGAGGGCGATTAAAATTCCGGCTACGGTTGCATGGACCCCTGAAAACATGAGACTTGCCCATACACCGATGGCCGGAAAGAGGTAGAGGATCGGTCGTCTTGCATTTAGTCTGACCGCTAAAAAGAACAGCCCCAGGAAGATAGTTGCGGTAATCAGGGCATTGATACTTATCTCTGAAGTGTAGAAGATTGCTATTACAAGAACCGCGATAAGGTCATCTACTATAGCAAGGGCGGTAAGAAAAACCTTCAGCCCCACAGGAACCAGATCTCCAAGGATCGCCAGTATTCCCAGGGCAAATGCAATGTCAGTGGCCATGGGAATCCCCCATCCATTGGCTGCCTGGCCGGTTCGGTTCAATGAAAAATATATTACTGCAGGAAGGATACAACCGCCAACAGCGGCCATTACAGGAAGGGTAGCCTTGCGGAAGGATGATAGTTCACCTAACAGGACTTCACGTTTTATCTCAAGGCCAACTACAAAAAAGAACAGGGTCATAAGACCATCCTTTACCCAGTGAGCAAGCCCCATCCGGTAGGTCTTGCCTGCAAAGACCACCCCTATGTCAAGATGGCTAAGATCGTGATAGAGTTTCGCCCACGGGGTGTTGGCCCATATTATTGCAGTTAGTGCAGCAATTATAAGCACAATACTGCCTGCTGCCTGTGAGTGAAGAAATCTTTCAAACAGTGAACTATTAGATTCGGATTTCATTTTGGCCCTCTTGATATGTTTGCCATAATAACTATCGTGACTGTTCAGCGAATTCACCTTAATAAGGTTGGTAAATGGTCTTGTTTTTCCGTTCCGGTGAATAATTTCTTTTTTCTAAGTCTCGCTACGCCAAAACCGCGAAGCTTGGTGGTCCCTCGTTCAGACAGACGCTATTTATAGCTGCGTCTCGCAAAGAAAAACTATGAAATTTTTCAGAGTCACTCCAAAACAAGACCATTTACCACACTGAATAGATCTCTTAATCTTGGTTTGTTCAATACATGTGACAAAACGAATAGTCAATTTTTATATTGGGCATAAGTTGATGATTTTTTTTCGTCAGTGTGCAGCGTGTTTGCTGGTTGCGGTATGTGCATGTCGGCTTTTTGAAACGCTCAATCCAGATTCAAATCAAGATTGCTGTTTACAGTAACAGGTGCTGATATTAGACTTTGACAGAAGATTATTATGGTCGTCTGTAATCTGTTTGATTTTTGGTAAAAAATAAGATAAATTAACTGATATTTTATGGTTAATCTAAAATGGGTAAGCCAGGTTGAGTGATTTGTCGGATGTGCTGGGCCTGGAAGGTTACAGCTGGAGCTGAATATTGCCCATTAGTAGTCATAATTGAATCAATTCTGGAATAAAGCTTTTTGGGGAGGCATGATGAAATTTTTAAATCATGAGAACGGGTTATTCTCAGGTATTAACATTTCGTACTTAATCCTGCTTGCTGCAGTTATGAGTTTTTTAATTGCAGGATGTGGCAAAGAAGAGGTCAAGGAGAAGAAAGAGGTTGTCAGGCCTGTAAAGCTGATGACAGTAAAGGACTCAAGCGGAGTGCTTACTCATGGTTTCC
>JALWJV010000365.1 GCA_026996955.1 Deltaproteobacteria bacterium | reverse complement strand
GCTGAAGAGATTGCGTCTTTCTGCAAAGGACACGGCATCAGGATCTGCTACGACCTCTCACACTCCGCCCTATACTGCAATGCCAAGGGAAAGGATCTTGCAGATGAAATAAAGACACTCCTCCCCTTCACCAGTCACCTGCACCTGGCAGATGGCTATGGTCTTGACGGAGAAGGCGTCCAGTTTGGCGAAGGGGATATTGACCTTGACAATATCCTGTCGCTCTTCAAAGGGTTTCATGGCACCTGGGTTCCTGAAATCTGGAGGGGTCACCTGAACCAGGGACAGGGATTCCTGCAGGCCCTGACCTTTCTTGAAAAACACCTGGACTGAATTTAGCCATGAATATCCTGATGATCACACAAAACGATCCGGCAGGCATGGCAATTGCCTTTACCAATGCCATCAACAGGTACACTGAGCATTCGTGCAGACTGATTACTACAGAGACCAGGTACAACTTTGATTACCAAAAAGATATTCACCTGCCAGATATTGGTGAGGATGGCTTTGACGAAATAAGGGATCTACTCTCACAGGCCGAAATCATACACTTTCATCTCCTTGCTGATGAAAACATGGAGTTGGGCCCGGTAAGGATTAAAGAATTTGTCAAGGGCAAAATGCTTATCCACCATCACCACGGCCACCCGCATTTCCGCGCAAATCCGGAGTATTACAGGGAAAAGTATAAAAAACTCCGACGTAAGGTACTTGTAAGTACCCCGGACTTGCTGCAACTGGTCCCTGAGGCAGTGTGGCAACCTAATATCGTACCTGTTGATGATCCATTATACCTGCCTCTTCCCTGTAGCAACAAAAATAATGAGCGCTTTATAATAGCTCATTCTCCAACAAGAAAGGAGTTAAAAAATACAGAGGAAATCATTCAGGTCTTTGGAATCCTTCAGGAAAAACTGTCGCAGAAATTAAAACTGGACATTATTGAAAATACCCCCCACAGGGAGTGTCTGCGCCGGAAGCAGCAATGTGACGTATTTTGTGACCACATGCAGGGATACTTTGGTGTCTCTTCACTTGAGGCCCTATCTCAGGGCAAGCCTGTAATCGCAGGGCTTGATGAATGGAATATAAGTTGTATCAAAGAATTTACCGGTTGTGACAAGCTTCCATGGCTAATCGCGAGGGATGCGGATTCACTGGAGCGGATATTAAAAAAACTATGCCAAGAGAAAATCTTTCGTACGGTTACAGGAAAGGCCTCCAGAAGATTCATGGAACAATCGTGGAACACGTCAAAAATCGTTGATCACTTAATAGGCCAGTACTGAGGCCTTCAGCAGACTAGAAAACAAGTCGTCCCAGATTAATAGGACTTACAAATAATGTATATGACCCGCGCGCATTTCATTGGCCGCATGAACGAGATACGAAAGACTACAGTAAGGACCGGGGCCACTCTTGGAGCTAACAGCACCATCGTGTGTGGGAACACCATTGGCCGCTTTGCGTTTGTAGGGGCCGGGGTGGTGGTAACCAGAGACGTGCCAGACCATGCCGTTGTCTATGGTAATCCAGCAAGACAGGCCGGATGGATATGCGAGTGCGGACACTCTCTTGACAACTCCCTGGCATGCCAGGCATGCGGCAGCAATTACGCCCTGACACCATCCGGCATAGACAAACTGTGAAACCCTGCCCCGTATCCGAATTCCCTCAGCGGGTTACACTTGAAATCACAAACAGGTGCAACCTTTCATGCCCCTTCTGTCCCCGCCATTTTATGGATGATGCATTGGGAGACATGGATCCGCAACTATTCAGGCGGCTTGTTGACGAACTTATTGCCGCAGGAACCAAGACCCTTGTCCCATTTTTCCGCGGTGAACCCTTGATGCATCCCCGTTGCACAGAACTATTGACCTATGCCAAGGATAAGGGCATGGCCATTCAGCTTGCCACCAACGGATTACTGCTTAAAAAAAACATTGCGGAAACCATGATCGATATCGGCCTCGATTTTATATCTTTCAGCGTGGATTCCATCAACGCCGAAGAATATCGGTCAATACGAAGGGGTGGAAGCCTTGAAACGCTCCTAAACGCCGTTGACATGCTGCTCTCAGAAAGGCAGAGGCGTCACAGCAAGTTACCAACCGTACAGATATCTGCAGTAGATACAGGCATGAATCCGGAAAAGAAGGCCCGTTTCCTTTCCTTCTGGCAAGGCAGGGCGGACAGGTTAAGGATTTATCCACAACACTCTTCAGACGGTAAGTTCGGAAGGCTTCATCACCAGCCTTCTATGCCACGCAGACCCTGCCTTA
>JALWJV010000364.1 GCA_026996955.1 Deltaproteobacteria bacterium | reverse complement strand
CTGACAAAGGAGATGCAGTGAATACGGCAATCCCGGAGGGTTGCAAAACTGGAAAACTATAATCGGTGTAACCTCATTAAATTTAGTTAAAAAAATACTTTTCCAGATTTTGAAACGCTCAATCTAGGGGAATAGAGTTTACATCATGGACTTTCCAGTTTACCGTGCTCAAAAAATAATCAAGGCATAGTTTTACAGTAAAATTTCTGGAGTAACCACCTATGGGACTTAAACATGTAGAGAAAAAGGTTGATAATATCCTTAAAAAGGGGCAGGAGGGCAGTGTGGTAGCCCCTGTCAGAATGGAACGGGACAGCAAATTCTGTTTTGCGTGTCATCCAGGCGTACCATGTTTCACAGACTGCTGCCGAAACATGAACATAATCCTTACGCCCTATGACATAGTACGCCTGAAAAACCGGCTGGGGCTCACATCTGACGCATTCCTCCACCTTTATGCCACACCTGAACTTCTGGGCATCACCATGCTTCCTGTTGCAAGGCTCAACATGATGGAAGACAAGGGAGGCAAGTGTCCATTTGTTACCCCTGACGGTTGCCAGGTTTACTCAGACAGGCCGGTATGCTGCCGGTATTATCCAATAGGGCTTGCAAGCCTGCGTCAGCAGGAAAAGACCAGTGGAGAGGAGGAGGAGTTTTTCTTCCTGGTCAAGGAACCCCACTGCAAGGGATTTGAAGAATCTACTGAGTGGACAGTGGAATCCTGGCGCGGCGATCAGGAGGCAGACCTGTACGACCGGATGAACAGGGAGTGGATGGAGCTGCTCCTGAGGAAAAAATCCTTTGGCGAAGAGACCGAGTTGCCTGAAAAGGCGCGTAAGCTTTTTTACATGGTTTCCACCAACATGGAACGGTTCAAAAGTTACGTTTTTGAGAGCCGGTTCCTGGAAACATATGTCGTGCCACCTGAAATTCAGAAAAAGATTCTGGAAGATGAAGTAGCCCTGATGCAATTCGGTTTTGAGTATCTGAAACACGCAATATTCGGGGCGGAATCAGATCAGATCGAAATAAGAAAGGATATTCTGGACGAAACCGTTAAGAAGATACGAAAGAGACGGAGAAAGCATAAGAAAAAACTGCAACGTCTAAGGATGGGGAAAAGGTAATCCTGATTTGAGCGTTTCACAACTTGAAGAAATGATTTTATACGATATCAAGCGGCAAATCTGACAATCGCTCAATCCAGTAAATCGCGCTTTTTTAATTGGGATGTAATGCTTATCAAGGGGCAAAATCTCACTTACCGCTATCCGGGAGAACCTGTGCCCCTTTTTGATTCCCTTGATTTTGAAGTCAGAGGCCCGGGGTTTATCTCCCTGTTTGGCCTTTCCGGAACAGGAAAAAGCACGCTTGCCAGGCTGTTATGCAGGGAGATTGCGCCGGAAACAGGAAGTATAAGCATAAGTGCAGCGCCTGTTACGCTTTATGCCTGGAATACCGAACGGTTTCCAGGCTGGTGCAGCGTAGGGCAGCACATCAGGGAAGTCACACCTGAACATAACCTCGTGAGCCTGGATACCATTGGTGAAGCCCTTAATGTTACAGCCCTTTTGGAAAGCAGATTCAGGGAACTGTCCATGGGGCAGAAGAACCGGGTCAACCTGCTAAGGTACCTGCTTCAGGACTTTGACATTTTGATCGCAGATGAAGCCCTTGCAAATGTTGACGAACCATCAAGAAACCGCATACTGGGCTTTATAAAAAAATCTTTCCCTGAAAAGACTTTCATATACATATCCCACAATGCAACAGAGGTTGCCAGGTTTTCCAAAGATATCCTCATACTCTCTGTTAACAGACCCCACACAAACCTAAAAACCATATCCGGCCTGAACATGCCTGATGCCTCAGAGCCCAACCCGGAAAAATTAAAGGGGACGGTGCTGAAGCTTCTGGAGGCTGCAACCGCGGACTCCATAGCCATATCCACTCCTGCCCGACCCTTGAACAGCAAAACAGAAACACCGTCCGGACAGGTGCCACAGGAAACCTAATAACATGAAAGCCGCGGGCCGCCTGATACAGTTTGTCATAATTTATGTTATAGTGCTGGTGTTGCTCTGGCTTTCCAAGTATGTTGCCGGGCTTTCAGACTATCTCATTCCGCAGCCATTTGAAGTGCTTGAAGTGGCTGTCAAAAACTGGCATACCTATCTTCTCGCCCTGCTGAATACCGCAGGTGTTGCGGCTGCAGGCCACCTGCTTGCAGTATTCCTTGCTGTAGCCGTTGCCCTTGCAGCACGCTCCGGTTCTGTTCTATCCAGC
>JALWJV010000363.1 GCA_026996955.1 Deltaproteobacteria bacterium | reverse complement strand
TTGAAAGTGCGCCTGAGCCCCGTGCAGTTATTATTGCCACATGGACCCCATGCTTCTGAAGCAGTTTTATGCCAAGGCCGTCATGGACATGAAATGCCTGGATCTGTTGGCCAGAAGAATCATATATGATGGTGCCGTCGGTAAGCACCCCGTCAACATCAAGGACAAGCAGCTTGATACGGGCTGCCTTTTCCATGAGAATATTGTAATCAAGTTTCATCAGGTCACCTTGGGGAGCATGTTGTGGAGCCCGCTGAGGAAACGTCCTGACAGCTTGCCTTTATTGCCTTCCTGATTGCAGAAAGTTCTTGCAGAAGCTTTGCGGCACCTGGCAGATCAAGACTGTTTGGACCGTCACATAGTGCCTTGTCAGGGTTGGTGTGTACTTCCATGAAAATTCCATCAGCCCCTGCTGCCATTGCTGCCCTTGAAAGCACAGGAACAAACTCCCGCTGGCCTGATGAACAGCCATCACCTCCGCCTGGAAGCTGCACACTGTGGGTGGCATCAAAAATTACCGGGCATCCAAGCTGTTGCATGATCTGAAGAGAGCGCATATCCACCACCAGGTTGTTATACCCGAAGCATGAGCCACGTTCTGTAAGGACAATATTATCATTCCCTGACTGCCTCACCTTGCCAACTGCATGCTTCATGTCCCAGGGCGCCATGAACTGTCCCTTTTTGATGTTTACAGGGATGCCGGTTGCTGCAGCACTTGCAAGAAGATCCGTCTGCCTGCACAGGAATGCCGGAATCTGGATCATGTCAAGGACCTGTGATGCCATCTCTGCCTGGGCAGGTTCATGAATGTCTGAAATAACAGGAACTGAAAGCCTTGATTTCACAGTTTCAAGCATCTCAAGACCTTTTTTGATCCCTGGTCCCCTGTAAGATGAGATTGATGTTCGGTTCGCCTTGTCAAACGAGGCCTTGAAGATATAGTTAAACCCGCTGGCATCTGATGCATCTTTCATAAAACTGCCAATTTCAAGGGCAGTATCAATATCTTCAAGCACGCATGGGCCTGCAATGAGAACCGGGGCAGCGTCTCCTCCGATCTTGAAGCCTGCTACGGCAACAGCATGGTTACTGTTCATTATCCTGCTCCGAGTTTATGCTGAAGGGCTGCCTGAATAAATGAGACAAAGAGTGGATGGGGATCAAGGGGCCTTGATTTGAACTCCGGGTGAAACTGGCAGCCAAGAAACCACGGATGTTCCTTAAGCTCCACAATCTCTACCAGCTCCCCATCTGGGCTCTGACCGGAGAGCACAAGGCCAGCCTTTTGAAGCACTTCGCGGTATGAGTTGTTAAATTCATAGCGGTGCCGGTGACGCTCAAAGATCTCATCCTTGCCGTATGCCTGCCTTGCCCTGGTGTCAGGCTCAAGCTTGCATGGATATGCCCCAAGCCTCATGGTCCCACCCATGTCACTGTCAAGGTCTCTTGTCTCAACCTTTCCAGTGCGGTAATCAAACCATTCTTTCATAAGATAGATCACCGGGTCCGGTGTGGCCTCCGCAAACTCGGTGCTGTCTGCCATAGGCATTCCAGCCACGTTCCTTGCGAACTCAATTACGGCAAGCTGCATTCCGAGACAGATTCCGAAAAAAGGAATGTTGTTTTCCCGTGCGTATGCAATAGACTCCAGTTTTCCTGGGACACCACGGGAACCAAAACCGCCTGGAACAAGGATACCGTTTACATCTGAAAGACGCTCTGCAAGCTCGTCTCCCCTGACATCTTCAGAATTTATAAAATCTATTTCAACTTCAGCCCTGTTTGCCACTCCTCCATGAAACAGCGCCTCGTTAAGGCTCTTGTAAGACTCCCGGAGGTTCACATACTTGCCCACCATGGCAATCTTTACCTTGTACTCCGGGTCCCTGATCCTGGCTATCAGGTCCTCCCACTCTTTAAGAACCGGGGCCCTGGTCCACATGTTAAGGCTTTCAACCACACACTCATCCAGACCCTCATCGTGGAAGCGGAGCGGAACCTCGTAAATGCAGTCAACATCCCGGGCAGTTATAACCTTGTCGTCTGTAACATCGCAGAACAGGGCAATTTTAGATTTGATACTTGCTGAAAGGGGCATTTCGGTGCGGCAGATAAGTATGTCAGGCTGAATACCAATTGCCCTGAGCTCCTTTACACTGTGCTGGGTGGGTTTTGTTTTAAGCTCTCCTGCAGCCTTGATGTATGGAACGTATGTACAGTGAATGTAAAGAGAATTTTCTTTTCCCAGATGCCCCCGAAGCTGCCTTATTGCCTCAATGAATGGCAG
>JALWJV010000362.1 GCA_026996955.1 Deltaproteobacteria bacterium | reverse complement strand
CCCTTCGGGATTGCCGTATTTACTGCATCTCCTTTGTCAGAGGAATCCCCATATAGCCGACTATTATGGGAATTCCTCTTTCGCGGATCTGCAGCAAATCCGACAATCGCTCAATCTAGGTTTCGACCTTTAGCAAAAAAAATACCTAAAATATAACCACAACAAAAAAATGAACGTAATTACTTGAAATGACGAAATTTATTTAATTCTACTTTTTCGGAAGGAGGCATTATTAAAGATAAATCAAGGTATTTTCCCTGAGGATAAGGAGGTATTTATACCACCATAAGGTTGGTTCAAAAACCACCAACTACAAAACGGCTTATGGATATGTACAAAGGATATCCATTTACCTACCTTGTTAAAGTTAATACGCTGAATATTAAAAATTGAATGAAGTAGAAGTGGGGTACAGGAAACTACTGACCCAATACACTGAGCAGAATAGACGGACTATTCAGAAAAGGCCTGGGGATTCCATGAAGTTCCATAGACTGTTTTATGAAAAAAACTGAACAACTGGCAGGATAAATTAAAGGAGATTAACTTCTGTTTCCTCCGTCTTTTTCGGAAATGCACCGCAGGAATATTCAGCCTAGATTGAGGGTTTTAAAATCTTGAAAATTGTTTTTTCAACACAATTAAAAGGAGTTAAGCCGATTATAGCTTTCCAGTTTTGAAACGCCCAATCTAGGCATAATCTTTAGCCCTGAAGTCTCAGATAACCCTAGCGCACCTGAACCCAACCTCCTCAAATGCCTCCCAGGGCTGCCTGATGACAGGTGCAGGGATCTTGTTATTCACCCCACGACCGGCTTCACCACCACCGATAATGGCAAGGTTACTCCTCTTGCCCTGGGCTGTATCTACGTTTGGAGTATCGTTTATAACCCAGTTTCCAAAATGTATTTCAAGCCCCCTTATGCCAAGGGCATTTTCAGGCATAAGCATTACAGGAGTTGGCTGCTTCAAGGGTTTGAACAGGCTCTGAGGGAAACTCCCCCTTGCCTCGCTTGCTGCCCACAGCCACTGGGATACGCTTGGAAGGCTTCGATGATAAAATTCAGCATACGCCCTGGCACCATAGCCGGTAACACGAACCACAGGGCATGCTGAGTGTCCGGAATGTTTTACCCTGAACACCCCGTCTTTAAAGATTATAGGCTCATAACCCTGGGTAGCCTCTCCAAGATAAAGGTAAATCTGTTCCCCCTTCTTAACTGCCCCTGATGAAACCACCAGGTCAGTTCTTATTGCGTTCAGAAAATCTACAAACTGCTGATTGGTGACAGGTGTAGCATCCATATAAAAGGCCTCAACTTTAACCTTTATTCCGGTTCCCCCTGCAACAGTGGGAGGAAGCATGAACTCTCCCCCGGGAACAAGAGCAAGCTTTGTTCCATCAGGGGTAGAGACCTCACGCGGGACTCCGGCGGGATAGGTGACATAAGAGGGATCTCCGGAAGTATATTCAAGTCTCCTGTTTTCTGATGCCGCTGGGGCCTTGAGAAAATGTTCCCGAATGGAATGCCATGCCCAGAAACTCAAGGCTGCCACCAATGACACACCCAGAATGCCAAGGGCAATCTGCCTTGGCCGTGAGAGCAGGATACCAGATTGTGAGTGCTGTTTAATGCCATCAGCTGGCTGCGTCCTGAACAGTTCCAGTGCCTCAAGCACATCGTTTTTAAACTCAAGAATATCCTGGTATCTGTTCTCAGGCTTTTCGTCTGTTGCCTTGCCAATTATCCTGTCTATTTTTTCATAAAATGGAGTTTCCGCCTTTTTCAACCTGGCCTGCTTGAAGGGAATGGATTTTTCAGGGATTTTTCCGTCAGCAGCCTCAAAAAGTATCTTCCCCAGGGAGTAGATATCAGTTCGGTTATCAGTCCCCTTGAAATCAATAAACTGTTCAGGGGCCATATAGGCAGGAGAGCCCTTGATCTCAAGGGAGCAGGTCATTGATTCCAGTTTGCAGGAACGGGCAAGGCCAAAATCCGCAATCTTTGGGATATCACCGTCCATGAGCACATTGGCAGGCTTTAGATCACGGTGCAGGATGCCGGCACGGTGAATGGCTTCCACACCTTCAAGCATCGGGATAAATGTCTTTTCAAGCCAACGGGCCATTGTGTCTTCTTCAGGGTAAAAACCCTCTTCCCGCATGGTGTCCTTTAATGTTCTTCCAGGTATGTACTCAAGGGCAATATATTCAATCTCTATTTCATCTTCACCAGACTTTACCGTGGCCTTGTCAAAATCATATATCTGAATCACATTGGGATGACGAATCTGGGCCATGGTAAGGACCTCCTGACGGAAACGTCTGAAGGCATTTTCCATCTCTTCCTCGTCTTCCTCTATGTCCTGAAGCCACTCCTTTGAAACTATCTTGATTGCAACATCACGCTTGAGATTAAGCTGATGCGCCCGGTAAATCTCGCCCATACCGCCCTTGGCGATAAATTCCAGAATTATCCACTTGCCGTTAAGCACTGTGCCTGCAGCCAGGCTCTGTATATTTTTATCAGTCATATTTTCCACTTTTATAGGGGCAGAGACTAAAAAACAGCTAAGAATCTGCCCAGGAACAACTTATATTGCTAACACGGCTCCACAATCATAAGCGTAATATTATCCTTGCCGCCTGCCTCAAGTGCAAGTTTCACCAGCTCTCTGCACCTATGTTCCTGTGATTCAGCGTGTCTCATCACCTCTGAAATCTTTTGATCACTCACCATATCATTGAGGCCATCAGAACAGATGAGAAACTGATCACCCTTTTTTATCATGCCGCACCAGCTGAAGACCTCATCAAAACCCTGTCCAAGGGCCTGCATGAGAACATGCCTCATGGGACTTTCATCTGCCTGCTTCCTGGTCATTTCGCCCATATCAACAAGGTCCTGGACAAATGTATGATCAAGTGTCAGCAGTTCCAGCTGCTCATCCCTGAGGCGGTAAATCCTGCTGTCCCCTACATGGGCAATCATGGCTAGCCTTCCCAGGGTTACCAGCACAGACAGCGTGGTTCCAAGCCCCTGGCACTTCTCATGATTGCATTCATGCCTGCATATCTCCTTATGGGCCATTTCCATTGCACGCTCCATGCGTGTCATCATGAAACGGCATGCAAGCGGTGGAAAGACCTTTCCCACTATACTGTAGAGCAACTTTCTGTAACCGGATAAATCATAGTAGGTATCCCTGAAGGTATTACAGGCAATACGAGCGGCCACATCACCTGCAGGATGCCCTCCCATGCCATCTGCAACGGCAAACATTGCCCCAAGGACATTTACGGGTATATTTCCCGGCCTCGATGTCACCTTTCCGGGGAGAGCAGCACCATCACTGGTTAGTGCCAGGTAAAAATCGTCATTTTTTTTCCGTTTCAGCCCTACATGGGTACATGCACAGTACTCTGCTTCAACTGTTCTTTCATGAATACATTCAATCTCAGGAATGTGGCTCTTAACCGCACTTTCCTTCTCACCGGAACTGCCTGTTATGTTCTCCTTTATCATGCCTCTAATCTATCCTCGATTCTGCGGTTAAGTTCCACAAGTTTCTGATATGTGTGGTCACAAGGGTCTATACTTTCCAGAAACTCAGCATCCTGGATAATCTTCAAAATCTCTTCATTTTTCTTTGCCTGCTGAATGATGGCGGAAATATCTTCCCGGTCCTCATGCGGTACCTTTTTCCTTAATCTCACTGCATGACCGCCAATCACAACGGAACTGTTGAGTATATAATGAGAAATTACGCCCAGAAGCTGCTGAAGCGAGTTCATCAGATCGCTGTGAAGCCGGGCCTGATACTGGTAACGGACAAGACGCTGATTGCGATCAAAGAGCAGGCCAATAAGCAGGCCGCAGACTCCTCCAAACAGGCCAAAGGCTAAGGTCATGGGGAGCATGGAGGGACTGAACGCGGCAAAGATACCGTAGGTTACATCCCTGGCAGGACCTGCCGCTCCGTGTCCCGCCCCGATGAGTTGATCAATCAGCATCACGTAAGGGTGAACAACAAGGACACCGGCAATTATTCCGCCCAGGGTAAATGCGGTTTTGAGGTATCGCATAGGAATCAGTTTTGAATCTAGGTGGTAAATGGTTTTGATTTGGAGAAACAAAACCATTTACCAACCTTTATTTACATCAGACCATAATTAATAATGATGAACAGTTCTCAGCTTTTATGCATACGCTGGCAAATCTGGAGATAAACCCCGTAGATAAGCGGGAGCACAAGCAGACAGAGGAGAGTGGTGGTCACCATGCCTCCAACCATGGGGGCTGCAATGCGCTGCATAACCTGGGAGCCGGTTCCTGTGCCGTAGAGTATTGGCAGGAGTCCTGCGATAATGGCAGTGGATGTCATGGCTATGGGACGAACCCGCTCTGACGTGCCGGTATAGACCGCCTTCATGATTTCCCCTCCGCCAAGCCTTTCACCCCCCTTTCTCTCACGTTCCTTTTCAAGTTCGTGGTCAATAAACGTAAGAACAAGCACACCAATTTCTGCAGCAACTCCTGCAAGGGCAATGAACCCCACCACAATTGCAACTGATATATTAAATTTCATGAACCATATCAACCAGATACCCCCAACAAGGGCAAAAGGTATGGATAGCATCACGATTATTGGCTCTGCCAGGTTGCGGAAATTAAAATATAACAGCAGGAATATAAGCACAAGGGTAAAGGGGACCACTATGCGAAGCCTCTGCTGTGCCCGCTCCATGTACTCAAACTGTCCTGACCATGACAGTGTGTAACCGGCAGGCAGGTCAAGCTGTTCATCAATAACCTGCTTTGCCTTTTTCACAAACCCGCCTATGTCTGCCGTGGATATATCAACATATACCCATGCGTTGGGACGTGCATTTTCACTCTTTACCACAGGGGCCCCGCGAGAAAGCCTGATGTCTGCCACCTCGGAGAGGGGAATCTGATTGCCTGAGGCAGTTGGGACAAGTGTCCGGGCAATCTTCTCAGGATTATCCCTGAAATCCCTGGGGTAACGGAGGTTAATTGGATAGCGCTCAAGGCCCTCAATGGTCTGGGAGACCTTCATGCCTCCAATTGCAGTCATTATTACATCCTGAATGTCCCCTACTGTAAGGCCATACCTGGCGGCAGCCTTGCGGTTTATGGCAATATCAAGAAAATACCCGCCCACTGCCCGGTCCCCGTATGCAGAGACTGTCTCAGGCAGTGTCTTCATGATATTTTCTATATCAAGAGCAACCTTTCCAAGGACATTCAGGTCAGGCCCGCTTACCTTTATGCCGATGGGGGTTTTAATACCGGTTGAAAGCATGTCTATCCTGGTGATAATGGGCATGGTCCAGGCATTGGCAAGCCCGGGCAGGCGCAGTTCCCTGTCCATCTCCTTCATAAGCTCACGGGTGGTCTTGTCAGGATCAGGCCACTGATCCCTGGGCTTCAGGCGGACAATGGTCTCTATCATTGAAAGGGGAGCAGGGTCTGTTGCGGTTTCTGCACGCCCTACCTTTCCAAACACTGTCTCTACCTCAGGGAATGTCTTTAATATCTTGTCTGTCTGCTGAAGAATCTCCTTTGCCTTTGTAATGGAGATGCCTGGAAAGGTTGAAGGCATGTAGAGTATATCACCTTCATCAAGCGGGGGCATGAATTCAGAGCCAAGCTGGCTGAATGGAAACCATGTGACCACTACCAGGACAAGGGATAGCAGGATTACAATCCAGCGAAACTTTATGCAGAACCTCAAGGCAGGGCCGTGGATAACCTGAAAAAAACGGTTCACGGGGTTTTTCTTTTCAGGGATAATCCTGCCCCTGATGAAATAACCCATAAGGACTGGAACCAAGGTTATTGAGAGCAGGGCAGCGGATGCCATTGCATAGGTCTTGGTAAAGGCAAGGGGGCTGAAAAGCCTGCCCTCCTGGGCCTGAAGCGTAAAGATGGGGAGAAACGACAGGGTAATAATCAGAAGTGAGAAGAAAAGCGCAGGCCCCACCTCCCCTGCCGCCTCACCCATGATACGCCAGCGGTTTTCTGCAGTTATCTCCTCACCGCGCTCTGCTGCCATCTCAATATGTTTATGGGCATTTTCAATCATGACAATGGCCCCATCCACCATTGCCCCAATGGCAATTGCAATGCCTCCAAGGGACATGATATTGGCATTTATTCCCTGCAGCTTCATGATAATAAAGGCAAGGAGAATCCCCATGGGAAGTGTTGCAATGGCAACAAGGGCAGAACGAAAATGGAGCAGGAAGACAATACACACCACTGAGACAACGATGGATTCCTCAATGAGCTTACCCTTCAGATTTTCAATTGCCCTTTCAATCAGGCTACCCCTGTCGTAGGTTGGAACAATCTCAACACCCTCAGGTAGACCTTTTTTAAGCTCTTCAAGCCTTGCACGGACACGTTCGATGGTGGCAAGGGCATTTTCACCATAACGCATGATAACAATGCCTCCAGCAACCTCTCCCTGGCCGTCAAGTTCCACAAGCCCCCGGCGCAGTTCAGGCCCTAATTTTATGTTGGCAACGTCTGCAAGCCTTATAGGGGTGCCGCTTCCGTCGGTTTTAAGGGGAATTTCCTTCAGGTCATCAATGGACTTGATATAACCCTGCCCCCGCACCATGTACTCGGTCTCTGCCATCTCGATGAGCCGCCCACCAACATCACGATTGGAGCGCTGTATTGCCATCTTTACCTTCTGGATGGGGATGTTGTATGCAGCAAGTTTGTCCGGGTCCACCTCAACCTGGTACTGTTTTACAAAACCGCCGATTGAGGCAACCTCGGCAACACCTTCAACTGTCTGAAGGGGATAGCGCAGATACCAGTCCTGTATTGAGCGAAGCTGTGCCAGATCGTGCCTGCCGGTGCGGTCCACCAGTGCGTACTCATATACCCAGCCGACTCCTGTGGCGTCAGGCCCAAGGGACGGAGTGACACCTGCAGGAAGGCTTGAACCAACATAGTTAAGGGACTCAAGAACCCTGGAGCGGGCCCAGTACATGTCTGTGCCATCCTCAAAGATGATATAGACGAAGGAAAGGCCGAAAAAGGAATAGCCACGCACCACCTTTGATTTAGGCACCTGGAGCATGGCGGTTGTAAGCGGGTAGGTCACCTGGTCTTCAACCACCTGGGGTGACTGACCGGGATATTTTGTATATATGATTACCTGCACATCTGACAGGTCCGGGATTGCATCAAGGGGAGTGTTCTGCAGGGTCCAGAGGCCTGCGGCAGCAATGATGGCCGTTCCAATCAGGATAAGCAGACGGTCACGAATTGAAAACTCTATTATCTTTTTAATCATGCAGCGTCTCCGTCCATCATTTACTGTCCATATTCATATTTTTCATGGTTTTCCCTGCCTTCTGCCCCTTCTCCCTGGCCTTGTTCCTGTTCTGCTCAAGCATCTTTGACGTAGCCTCTTTCAGTTTGGACTCGGAGTCTATGAGAAACTGGGCAGAGGTAACTACAGTTGCATGGGGCTCCAGACCCTTTACTATTTCAGTGTATCCGTCTGCCTCAAGCCCGGTAACAACCTCCCTTGGCTCAAACACGCCTGGGGCTGTCACCACAAAAACCTGCTCCCTTGCACCTGAACGGACAATTGCCTCTGAAGGCACGGCAAGCACCTTCTCACGCCTTCCAGCATGAATGGTGATGTCGGCAAACATTCCGGGTCTAAGCAGTCCATGCCTGTTGTCAAAGACCAGCCTGACCTTTACGGTACGGGTCTTCCCCTCCTCATAGGGATAGATGTAGTCAATGATGCCGGAAAACTTCCTGCCCGGCTGACTGGCTACGGAGATCATCGCCTTATCTCCCTTTCTCAGCCAGGGAAGGTCAGGCTCATAGACTTCAGCATATACCCACACCTTTGAAAGGTCTGCTATGCGGTAAAGCCGCTGCTTTGGTGTGATGTAGTGGCCAGGCTCAACAGCGATATCAATAACGGTTCCGGAATAGGGAGAGTAAATGGGCAGGTCACGTTTTATCTCTCCGGTTCTCTCAAGCTGGCGTATGACCTTTTCAGGTATGTCAAAATAGGAGAGCCGCTTACGGGTTGCCTGGACAAGGCGCCTGGCATCTACTCTTATCTCCTCTATACTGCTCTTGCTGAGGATCCTGGCGTTTGACAGGGCAAGCAGGTATTCCTCCTGGGTTGAGACCAGGTCAGGCGAGTAAATGGTAAGCAGCACCTGCCCCTTTCTGACCTGTTGGCCGGTCTTGTTCACAAAGACCTTTTCAGCCCAGCCACTGAACTTGGAATGAATCATGAAAAGCGTCTCTTCATTGAAAGCAACCCTGGCCGGTGTAGTTATCACCTTGCTCATGGTCCTCTCCATTGCCATTCCGGTACGAACTCCAATCTTCTGCACCAGTACAGGGTCTATTTTTACTGTTCCCACAGGACCTGATGATGAGCTGTCATCGGCGTACACCGGAATGTAGTCCATGCCCATATCATCCTTTGCAGGCACAGGAGAGGTAATGGAAGGATTCATTGGGTTGCGGTAAAAGAGTGGCTTCTTGCCCTCTGTTTCTGCAGCATGAGCCACTGCAGGACAGGTTACAAAAAGAAACAGGCAGACAAAGACGCCGCATAAAAATCCGGCAAGAATTTTTTGGTATGGGCTTCTCTCAATCATTACTCTTCTCCTTGTACACAGGTATTCCGGTTGCGGCCTCAAGCCCTGCAACTGCCCTCCAGGCATTGCTGAAGTACTTCCAGTAGGTAATCTTGTAGTTGTAAAGGGTAAGCTGGGCGCGCACCACATTAAGGAAATCCACCTTGTTTACCTGGTAGCCTTTAAGCATTGCCGCTGCGGTCTGCTCGGCCTGGGGTATAAGAGAGGTGCGGTAAAGCTCACACTGTCCGGCAGCGCTTTTGTAGGCAGCATATTCTGAGGTTATCTCTGCCTGCACCCTGTCCTGGAATTGCTTTATGCGGCGTTGAACAGCAAGGGATTCGCGTGAACGCTGCATCACCGCATTGCTCTGTTTTGAAGCTGCCCATACAGGAAGGTTTATACTGAGCCTGAAACTTGCAAAATCCGGCCGCTTCATCCCGGTTGGCGCATCCTGGCGAAACCCATAGGCTGCACCCACTGTAAAATCAGGGAAATAATCCCTTTTTGCCAGGTCCACCCTGGCCTTTGCTGCATCACCTTTCTTTTTAAGGGCTAGAAGCCCCGGCCTTGCTGAAAGGGCCTGCTCCTGCAGTTGGGTTTCAGGGAACACTACCGGGAGCTCCTCTTTCATGGACATGGAAACAGTAAAACAGGCAGCACCAAGAGACCTGTCCATCAGGGCGGCAAGCATAGCCTTTTTCTGAGAAATTGCCTTTGATATGGCGATTTCCCGGTCAAGCAGCCTGGTAAGCTCTACCTGGGCAAGAAGCACATCCTGCTGAAGCCCCCTTCCCACTTCGTATTTTGTCCTGGCAGATGCCACGGTTGCACGAAGCAGATCCTGGTTCAGCCGGATAATCTCAAGGCTCTTCTTCAGGAAAAATATATCCCACCAGGTCCTTCGAACGTCCTTGACAAGACCTAACTTTGCCTCCTCAACCTGGCTTCTGGCTGCCTCAGCCTCCAGGGATGCGCTTTGTCTTTTGAGATCAAGTTTCCCGGGGAAGGGGAACTTCTGGCTTATGCCAAGCTGCATCTGGGTCATGCCCTCCTGGTCAAGATCAAAGGTGTCAACCGGAAGGTTCAGGGCGCCAAAGGACAAGACGGGATCCGGCAGGGCACCTGCCTGGTCAGGCAAGGTAGAAAGGGCCTCATACCTTGCCTGAATTGCTGCAAGGCCGGGATTGTTCTCAAGTGAAACCTTAACTGCCTGCTCAACGGTTATCTCCTCACAGCTATCTGCCCAGGCATCGGTTCCGGGCAGACAGACCGCCAAGAGAAGAAAAAAGCTGGAAACAAATAACAGCTTGCCACCATGCCGCCATGTGTCTAAACAGTTCATCATGGACT
>JALWJV010000361.1 GCA_026996955.1 Deltaproteobacteria bacterium | reverse complement strand
ACGAGGTCGGCCCAAGGGCTGCGGCAGTGATTGCCATTGGCACATGCGCGGCTTTCGGCGGAGTTCAGGCAGCAGAGCCCAACCCCACCGGTGCTGTTGGTGTGCAGGAACTCCTCAAGAAAAAAACTGTTGTGAATGTCCCTGGCTGTCCCCCCAATCCTGTTTCCTTCCTTGGCACAGTGCTCCATTACTTCACATTCAACAAACTCCCGGCACTTGATCACATGAACAGGCCCCTGTTTGCCTATGGCAGGAAGATTCATGACCAGTGTGAACGCAGGGCACATTTTGACGAGGGACGCTTTGCCCAGCAGTTTGGAGATGAGGGACACCTGAAGGGGTACTGCCTGTACAAGGTGGGCTGCAAGGGGCCTGGCACCTTTTCCAACTGCCCTGCCATAAGGTTCAATGACGTGGGCGTATGGCCTGTGGGTGTAGGGCACGGCTGCATTGGCTGCACTGAGCCTGACTTCTGGGATAACATGGGGCCGTTTTATGAGAGGCTTCCTGATGTGAAGATCCCTGGTGGCGGTATCGTTGAAAGCGCCGGATCAGCCGGGGCAAAGATACTTGGTGTAACTGCGGCTGCGGTGGGGATTCATGCAGCAGTTGGCATAGGCAGGAAACTGGCATCCGGTTCAAAATCAGAGGACCAGGAATAACGTGCGGGAGGTAGCAAAATGGCACAGCGAATAGTGGTGGACCCTATTACCAGAATTGAGGGCCATCTCAGGATAGACGCAGAGGTTGACGGCGGTAAGATCACAAAAGCATGGTCATCAGGACAGATGTGGCGGGGAATCGAGGTAATTCTTAAGGGGCGTGACCCCAGAGACGCGTGGCTATTTACCCAGCGCATATGTGGTGTGTGCACCACAGTTCATGCAATTGCCTCTGTAAGGGCAGTGGAAAATGCCCTTGGCATGGAGATTCCCCTTAACGCCCAGTATATCAGGAACCTTGTTGTTGCCCTTCACACCCTGCACGATCATATCGTCCACTTTTATGTGCTGTCTGCCCTGGACTGGGTGGATGTGGTATCTGCGTTAAAGGCAGATATAAAAAAGACCGTGAAACTTGCAGAAAGCCTTTCAGACTGGCCAAACAACAGCTATGACCGCTTCAAGCAGGTGCAGCAGAAGGTCCAGGCCATTGTTGATTCAGGACAGCTTGGGCCATTTGCAAACGGCTACTGGGGACACCCGGCCATGAAACTGCCACCTGAGGCAAATCTGATGGCTGTCTCCCATTACCTTGAGGCCCTTGATTTTCAGAGAAAGGCTGACCAGGCAATTGCCATAATATCAGGCAAAAACCCGCACATACAGAACATGTGTGTCGGCGGGGTCACGGCTGCAATAAACCCGGATAATGAGACAACGCTTAACATTGAACGGCTCTACTTTGTAAAGCAGCTAACCGCCGAGGTCCGGGATTTTATCCAGAAGGTCTATCTGCCTGACGTTATAGCCATTGGCGCCCTGTACAGTGACTGGCTCCAGTATGGTTCCGGCGTGACCAACTATCTTGCAGTTCCGGACATGCCCCTTGATACCAGAGGGACCGAGTTTGACCTTCCAGGCGGAACAATCATGGCAGGTGACCTTGGTTCTATAAAACCTTTCAAGAGTTTTGATGATCCATACTTTGAAAAAAATGTAAAGGAATGCATTGCCCGCGCATGGTATGACGGCAACTGGACCAAACACCCATACGAGGAAGAGACAGTGCCTGCATATACAGACTTCCAGGATGACGGCAAGTACTCATGGATCAAGGCGCCGCGTTTTATGGGTGAGCCAATGCAGGTAGGTCCCCTTGCCCAGGTCCTGACAGGTTATGCCCAGGGCCATAAGCTTTGTAAAAAGTATGTGGATTACGCACTTGAACAGGTAAGCTCCATTGCACGCACCAGGGTAGATGCCTCAGCGCTTCACTCCACACCGGGCCGCCACCTGGGACGGGCAATCAGGGCTGCCATCCTTGCCGACCTTGCCCTTAAACACTGGCAGCTTCTTGTGGACAATATAGGAAAGGGCGACCTTGAGATATTCAATCCTCCTGTATTTCCAAAGGGCCAACAGCAGGGATTTGGTTTCCATGAGGCACCCAGGGGCACGCTCTCGCACTGGATTGTAATAGAGGATGGAAAAATCAAGAATTACCAGTGCGTGGTACCTTCAACCTGGAATGCCGGTCCCCGTGATGATGGAGGCAAGGAAGGGCCCTATGAGGCATCCCTGCTCGAAAACCCGGTGGCTGATCCTGAAAGGCCGCTTGAGGTGTTAAGGACTGTCCACTCGTTTGATCCCTGTATAGCCTGTGCCGTGCACATGGTTACACCTGCTGGAACCGAGATCAGTTCCGTTCAGGCAATGAAACTGGGATAGGAGGCCAACCATGCAGTATGAAAGAAAATATGCCTGGAGTGTATTGCTCAGGCTTTATCACTGGGCATTTGCGCTCTCCATCACAGTGCTGGTGGTTACAGGTTTTTATATCCACTTCCCGTGGACCAATACCTGGCTTGAAAATACCGGGGAGTTTCCTGTGGCAATGATGCGCTACCTACATTTCATTGCAGGATTTGTATTTCTTGCAGCACTGCTTGCAAGGCTCTACCTCCTGATCTTTGGTAACAGTCAGGAGCGCATCTCTGATTTTGCCCCTGTAACACCACGAAACCTCAAGAGCCTGGCTGGCACAATAAAAAACTATCTTTATGTTTCAAAGGGCCATGAAGAACGGCTTGGGCACAATGTGCTTGCAGGGACCGCCTATATTATTACCTTTATTGCAGCAGCGGTGCAGATAATCTCCGGTTTTTACATGCTGTATCCTGAAAATGTACTGATTCAGAGTATCGGCCTTTCTGTTACAGGCCCGCAGCAGCATGCCAGGTTCATCCACTACCTGCTCATGTGGTACTTCATGCTCTTTGCCCTGATTCATGTCTATATGAGCGTATGGAACGATATTGTCACTGGCGAGGGCATTATCTCCTCAATATTTAACGGCCACAAGTTCATGCGCTCCAGATAACTCCATCACTTTCCATGGACCGCATAGGCATACTTGGTGCCGGGAACCTGCTCCTTACCGACGAGGGTTTTGGCGTGCACTGTATCAGGAGGCTTGTTGAGCAGTACAGGATTCCTGAAAATGTCGCTGTGCTTGACGGCGGTACAGCAGGCATCATGCTCGCCCCGTTTATGGAGGAGGTAAAATCCCTCTACATCTTTGACTGTGTAAATTCAGAGGAGCCTGCCGGCACAATACGCTGTTTCTCCCAGGAAGAGCTGCGTTCTGCATCCATGCATACAAGCATGTCACCCCATCAGCTTGGTCTTATGGAGGTGCTTGACCTTTGCAGGCTAAGGGGAAAAGCGCCTGGAGATGTCAAGGTAATAACCGCCGTTCCTGCGAACATATCAACGGGCATGGAACTATCCCCGCAGGTTGCCCCTGCCGTGGATAAGGCAATTGATATGTTGCTGCGCCTTCTTGAAGAAAAGGGCGTGATCCTTGAAAGAAAGGAGTCAGTGAGCGGTGCATGAGCTGTCTCTTGTCCAGGGGCTTTTGGGTCAGCTTGAATCACTTGCAGGTCAACACGGGGCTTCCCGTATTTTGAAAGTGCGGGTGAGTATCGGGGAGGAGTCATGTATTGTGGAAGATTCCTTCAGGTTCGGATTTGATGCCATAAAAACAGAATCATCCCTTACTGAAAGAGCAGAGCTTCAAATCCAGAAGGTGCCAGGAAGTGACCTTATGCTCATGCAGGTAGAGATGGAGTGATGCTGCAATAAAATTATCTTATGGGGAGGGTAACAATGTGTAAATCCTGCGGCTGCCATATAAGCCCGGACACAGATAAATCAACGACACGAGCCTCAAAACATGACAATTCAAAAATCGTTGATGTCCACAAGAGCCTTCTTGAGGCCAACAGAAGACAGGCAGAGAAGAACAGGCATCACATTGAGGCCATGGGGGCTGTTGCAATCAACATGATTTCAAGCCCTGGGTCCGGCAAGACCACCCTGCTTGAAGCAACCATAGACAGGCTTGGAGACAGGCTTCGCATAGGCGTTATAGAGGGGGACATTGAAACAGAGCGTGATGCAGAGAGGATAAGAAAAAAGGGAGTGCCTGTGGTGCAGCTTACCACAGGTGGCGCCTGTCACCTGGATGCCCCGCTGGTTCACAAAGGGCTCCATGAGCTTGAGGCCCTGGCTCACGAAAAAAGTGGACCGTTTTTCGACCTGATATTTATAGAAAACGTAGGCAACCTGGTATGCCCTGCCACCTTTGACCTGGGAGAGCACAGGAGGATAGTGCTTCTCTCTGTGCCTGAAGGCTCTGACAAGCCTGCAAAGTACCCGGCTGTCTTTTCCACAGCGGATCTCTTTCTGATTACAAAGACGGATTTGATAAAATACTTTGATTTCAGCGTGAAAGAGGCTGTCAGTGAGGCAAAACGCATAAAGCCTTCACTTGAAAGCATGGAGATATCTTCAAAAACCGGTGACGGCCTTGATGAATGGTGTGAATATCTTGAGTCGTTATGCAATTAGGATTTAAGGTTGGTAAATGGTCTTGTTTTCCCGTTCCGGTGAATAACTTCTTGTTTTTCTAAGGCTTGCTCCGCCAAAATCGCGAAACTCGCTCGTGCCTCGCTCAGACAGACGCGATTTTATGGCTGCGCTTCACCAAGAAAAACTACGAAATTCTTCAAAGTCACTCCAAAACAAAACCATTTACCGCGCCGAATAAACACAGCGTATGAACGATTGTTAATGGAGGTTGATAAACACGGCAATCGCATCAGAGGTAAATTCTCCCTAGCTCCTTCATCTTGGCATCAAGATAGTACAATATCGGTACCACCATCCTGGAAAATATTGTTGCAGCAATTTCACCAGACATCAGGGCTATGGCAAGGCCCTGGAAGATGGGATCGAACAAGATTACAAACGAGCCCACCACAACTGCAGAGGATGTGAGCACCATGGGCCTGAACCTTATGGCGCCTGCATCAATGACTGCCTCTCCCAAGGGCATGCCCTGTGCCCGTCTGAGCTCAATAAAATCTACAAGGATAATGGAGTTTCGGACTACAATTCCTGCACCGGCAATAAATCCTATCATTGAGGTGGCTGTAAAGAACGCACCCATCATGGCGTGTGCAGGAATTATTCCGATAAGCGAAAGGGGAATTGGCGAGAGAATGACCAGGGGCACTGAGTAGGAGCGGAACCAGCCCACCACCAGCACAAATATCAGCACAATCACCACGGCAAAGGCAGCTCCCATATCCCTGAATACCTCATAGGTGACCTGCCACTCGCCATCCCACTTCATTGACCAGCCCTTCTGGGTAAATGGCTGTTTTGTATAGTAGATATCAAGTTTTCCACCATCAGGCGGAGTGTAATCCTCAAGTGCCTTGTTAACAGCAAGTATCCCGTAAACCGGGCTCTCCTCTTCACCGGCCATATCTCCTGTGACATAGACAACCGGCTTCAGATTCTTGTGATATATGGGATGGGGGATGATCTTCTCCCTGACCTGGACAAGCTCTCCAAGCGAAACCATGTTTCCTGCCTGCCCCCTTACCCGGATTGAAGAGAGATCTGTAATATCAGACCGGTCTGCAAGTGGAAGACGCACCAGCACAGGAATATCCTCAGGGGCATCCGGCTCATGCAGCAGACCGGCAACCCTGCCCGGTATTGAGGCGCTCAGCACCTGCAGGACCCTTGCAGGGGCAATACCGTTCATCATGGCACGATCCCGGTCCACCACGAACTCAAATTCCTTTTGTGGATCGTTCATGTACCAGTCAACATCTACTATGCTTGGAGTATCCTCAAAAACCTTCTTTATGTGGCGGGCAACTTCTATCTGCTGGCTGTAATCAGGGCCGTAAACCTCTGCCACCATGGTCTGAAGCACCGGAGGACCAGGGGGAATCTCGGCAACCTTTATCCTTGCGCCGTATTTGTCTGCAATCTTCTTGAGTTTGGGCCGCATGCGCCTTGCGATTGGATGGCTCTGCTCGTCCCGTGCATCCTTCGGGGTGAGATTGACCTGGATATCGGCAACATTGGGGCCTGAACGCAGGTAGTAGTGGCGCACCAACCCGTTAAAGTTGAATGGAGATGCTGTCCCGATATAAATTTCGTAATTACTGACAACGGATTCCTCAGAGAGCACTGCACCAAGCTCCTCGGCAACCTGGGCGGTCTTTTCCAGGGCAGTGCCTTCAGGCATGTCGATTATCACCTGAAATTCGCTCTTGTTGTCAAAGGGAAGCATTTTTACCTTTACCACCTTGAAATAGATGAGCGAACAGGCGCCTATAAAGCATACTGCCATAAAACCTAGGAAAAGCCACCGCTGCCCGCGGTTAAGAATAAGGTGGCCCATTGCCCACCTGTAGATATGGTCCAGCTTCCCCTCTTTCTCAATCTTGTGTTCCCCCTTGCCACGGGCAAAGATGTGATAGGCGGTCCACGGAGTTATGATGAAAGAGATGACCATGGACAAGAACATGGCAACAGAGGCGCCAACCGGCATGGGACGCATGTACGGCCCCATAAGCCCGCGGACAAAGGCAAGAGGAAGTATTGCCACAATGACAGTAAATGTGGCAAGAACAAGGGGGCTTCCAACCTCAACCACTGCCTCAACGATTATGTCCTTCAGGGAGCGGCCTTGATTTTCCGGAAGCCTCATGTGGCGGACAATGTTCTCAACCCCCACAATCGGGTCGTCAACAAGGATACCGATACAGAATATAAGGGCAAAAAGGGTAACCCGGTTCAGGGTGTAACCGTGGATATAGTAGATGAAGAGTGTAAATGCCAGGGTAACAGGGATTGCCACAAGCACCACAAGGCTCGCCTCAACACCCAGAAGCAGGGCCATGAGTATTGCCACAGAGATGGTGGCAATGGCAAGGTGTTCCAGCAGTTCATGGGACTTGTCCTCGGCAGTCTTGCCGTAATCCCTGGTAACCACCACGTGAACACCCTCAGGAATGATAAAACCACGCATCTCCTCAACCTTTTTCTTCACAAGGTTGGCAAGTTCCGTGGCATTCCACCCTTTGCGCTTTGCCACTGCAATGGTGACGGCAGGCTCAAGCTCGCCTGGCTTTATGACTGCATCAGGCCCTGAGTAGCGAACACCAAGGCCTGCACCGATAAACACGTAGGAATCCGGCTCCTCTCCGGTTTCTGCAACACGGGCAACCTGCCCGAGGCGCACAGGAACACCGTCATGGACTGTTACAATGGTGTTTTTTACTTCATCAATATTTGAAAAAAAGTTGTTGAGCCGCAGGGAAAATGCCTGATTATTGTCTGAAATATCAGATATCCAGGATGCCTGGTTCTGAGAGCCAATGGCATTTATCACATCAACCGCATCAATGCCGGCAGTTGACATGGCCTCTGCAATCAGCTCCACCCTTACCTGTTTCCTGAGCCCGCCTTTAATAAACGTGCTGCTTATTCCAGGTATGGACCTTATCTCGTCATCAATCCTTGCCACCATATTTCGCAGGGTGACATTGTCCAGATCCTTGCCAAAGAAGGTGAGGCATACAATGGGGACATCATCAATGGAATGGGGTTTCAGAAGAGGTTTGCTACAGCCTGGAGGGATCCAGTCAAAATGGGAATAGAGCTTGTCATAGACTTTAACCAGGCTCTTCTGGGTATCCTCTCCAACGTAGAACCGCACAATGGTCATGGCCCTGCCATCCATTGCAGTGGAGTAAACATACTCAACGCCAGGGATCTCGTAGATGAGCTTTTCCATGGGGTTGACTACCCGCTTCTCCACCTCGGCAGGGGATGCGCCTGGCATGCTCACCATGACGTCAATCATGGGCACCACTATCTGCGGCTCTTCTTCACTGGGTGTAAAGAAGATGGCAAAGACCCCAAGAAGCAGACTGAAGAGTATAATCAGCGGCGTAAGCTTGGAGTCAACAAATGCAGATGTGACTGCACGAAGAAATCCCGCCTTGTGATATCCCTGCCGCTCCATCTCCCTTAACTCGCTACTCAACGTAAGATCCCTGTTTTACCTGGCTAAGATTGGAACTGACCACCCGCTCACCTGCCTCAATGCCGGTAAAGACCTCCTGCATACATCTTTCATCATGGGAAGATGAAGGGGACGACACAGAATCAGGCGGGCACAAACCCAAACCGTCTCCTGACTTCTGCCATTTCATGCCGGTCTTGATAACCCTCCAGTGCAGACGATTTTCATCATCAACAACAAACACCCCTTCTATTCCTCCGCGATCCAGAATGGCACTGCACGGCACCAAAACGGCCTTTTTCTTCCCGATGGGTATAAAGATTCGGCCATAAAGCCCGGCATTTAACCCGCTTGAAGATATATCACACAGAATGGAAAATGTGTGGGAGCGGGGATTTGCCGCACGGGACACCCTGGTTATTTGAGCAGTTATTGTGCGGCCTGCAGCAGGAACCAGAATTGTCACCTTATTTGCAGGATTCAAGGCTGAAGCCAGGGATTCATCAACATCAGCCGCAAACCACAGCCCGTCTCCTGAACTTTCAAACTGGATCAGCGGAACCCCTGGCATCACAAAAGCACCCTTGTCAACCATACGTTTTGTAATCCAGCCGTCAGAAGGCGCCTCTATCACCACATAGTCAAGCTGATTTTCTGCAGCCTTGAGTTCTGAGCCTATCTGCCTGATACGTGCGTTAATTGCCGCCATCTGGCTGGTAACCGCATCCTTCTGGGAGGTTATACGGTCAAGCTCATCCTGGGTGGCAGAACCCTGGGAATGAAGGTTTTTAATGCGGTTGTAGGTGGCTTTAACATATTCAAACCGCGCCTGAACACCTGCTCGCTCCTTTGAAAGTGCTGCTGATGCCTGCTTCAATGCGCCGATCCTTGCCCTGACCTCTGCATCATCAAGCCTCACAAGAAGCTCACCCTTTTTGACAAAATCACCAATATCATGGGGAAGGGTCTTGACGTAGCCCGGCATCTTGGCAGCCAGCATAATGGAAACCTTTGATTTTACAGTACCGGGGAAAAAGCGAAGCTCAGGGATTTCATGTTCCTGAACCACAACTGTTTCGGCACTGACACTCCTCTTAAGGCCAACTTCAGCGCCATCTTCTTCATGGCTGCAGGCCTGAACAAGCAGGCATGCACAAAAAAACGCCACAAACAAGCAGGCCATTTTGCCGCAAACTCTGTAAGGAACAAATCTTTTCACGCCTCGACACCTATTGTTGTTCATCTTCACCACTTGAAATACCGCTCCCCAGCACGCCTGCACTGAGCTCAAGGCGAGCCCTTGAAAGCAGTGCATCATACCTTGCCCTTGCCTGCTTGAGCATCTGCTCCTTAAGCACAGTGTCCGCTGCCAGCAGCTCAACCATAAGGGCCATTCCGCTGTCATAGCGGTTTTTAAGTATCTGCATGCTCTCTTCTGCCTGTGCCACTGCAGCCCTTGCCACCTCAAGCTGCTTGAGGGCAGTCTGGTAGCTGTAGAACGCCTGACGAACCTCAAACTCTATGCGCGCCTTGCTGTTTTCAAGCTCCTCCTGGGCCGATTTCCTGGCCGCAGAGGCTTCGGCAAGCCCGGCACGGTCGCCCAGGCCGTTAAATATGTTGAATGTGGCTGTGGTCATAAAAGTCCAGGAATCTCCGCCAAACCTCCCGGGATTATCTGTATCCTGCTGGTACATGCCCATAAAGTTTACTGCAGGCAGAAACTTTAACTCAGCCCCTTTTTTGCGGTAGTCTGCCACCTCGACCTGCTTTCTAACAACATTGAGCTCAGGCCTGCGGGCAGCCGCGGTCTCAATCCACCATCCAAGCTCCCTGTCACTGACAACACTCTCAAGCTCTACCGGCTCAAGCTTCCAGCACCTGTCCTGCGATACACCCATAGCCCTGTCAAGGGCTGCCTGTGCAATCCTGTATTGATTCATGGTATCAAGGCGCTGACGCTCCATGTCCGTACGCTGCACCGTTGCACTAAGC
>JALWJV010000360.1 GCA_026996955.1 Deltaproteobacteria bacterium | reverse complement strand
TTACAAATCGGCTCATAACTGAGGGAATATCCTCATACCCTGCCTCTCCTGCAAAGAATTCCCGCGGAAGGTATCTTCCTGCAGGACCTGATTGCAGAGCCTGTATGTTACTGAAATCCCGCATGAGACATTCTGCCCCGTGGCTGCTGAATGCTGCGGAGAGTGCCAGCATTATTTTCCTGCCACGGAAAGCAACTTCAACACGGGCAATATGATAAAAGGCACCTATCTTCACGCTGCAAAGGGTAACTTTTTCCATTTCGCCCACAGGTACAGGCCTGTCAGTTCCAACCAGTACCCCAACAGCATTTTCAAATTTGTCAGCGTGTTTTTTTAACAGAAATGTCTCCATGGCCTTGAAATAGTCCTTAAGTGTGAGCCTGGAATGACTATTTTCCATGTCAAGAAGCAGGGGAGAGTCGAGATAATCTGGGCCAGGAACAGATATTTTACCATCTGTGGAGACCAAAAGGTATTTTATCTCTGGCATTTGAAAAACCTGAGAATGTGGACCGGGGTAAGTGTAGTCTTAAGAGGCGTGCATAAAAAAAGGGGAGCCAAGGCTCCCCCTTCATATCATCTTTTTTAATTTTATTAGCAACCTTCAACAGCAGCAGCAGCTTTTACCTTGATCTTTACGCTGTCGCCAGCATTTGCCTTACATTTGCCTTTCAGCTTGATAACCATTTCACTTCCGTCGTTCTTCTCTACTGTGCCCTTGCACTTTGCAGCAGAGGCTACACCAACAACACCTACAGAAAACATAAGGGCAACTGCTACCGAAAGAATTTTCTTGCTCATTATACTATCCTCCTTAAGAAGTTTGTGATTCACAGAATCCTATCCCGGACTTCTGAATCAAAAAAAATGTAATACAACTTAATAAATAAACGACCTTTTGGAATGTGTCAAGGCAATGTTTCAAAACAGTGAGTGGTCTGATACAATAAACATATATATCTTGAAGTTTTTTTCATAATTTACTTGACCATGCATAAATGCCGAAAAAGTATCTAAAGCCGGCTCTACATAATCTGAATTGAGCGTTTCAACAGTTTGAAGAATCACTCAATCCAGGCAGAACAAACAAAAGACTCAAAATGAATCAGGTAACTCATGACAATAAAATTAGACTCCTGCTTGACCTGGTCCTGAAACTTAACGATACGTTCCTTCAGGCATCAGACCTGGAAGATGTTCTCAATGCTGTATTGGTGGGGATTACGGCAGGGGAGGGCCTGGGTTTTAACAGGGTATTTCTCTTTCAGCTTGTTGATCACCTGCCAGATTCACATCTTAAGGCAACCAAGGCTATCGGGCCTGCGTCTCCTGAAGATGCCGCCCAGGTGTGGAATCTTATCAACGAAACCCGCATGTCCCTATTTGACATTATGCTTAATGTCAAACTCATGTCTTCCAAGGAGGATAATCCCCTTACCAACATGGTTAAGGATATTTCTGTACCCTTGAACGATGAAGCACACCTCTTTGTCACATCTCTTAGAGAGCACTGCTCATTACATATCATGAGGGGAGACGAAACAGCGGACTACAAGGGTGCAAAAGAACTGCTGGACACCCTTCAAACAGATGAATTTGCAGTTGTACCCCTGGTAACGCACCAGAAACCCTTCGGGGTTATTGTTGCTGACAACAGCATAACCCGGACTCCCATCGAACCGGGTGATGTTGAGGCACTGCACCTGTTTGCAGGGCTTGGCTCAATCGCAATATGCCAGGCTAATATGTGTTCTCTTATGGAAGAGAGAATAGTGGAGTTACAGCGGCTTAATGCAGAGGTTGTCAGGAACAGGGGACTTCTGATACAGGCTGAGAGGCAGGCTGCTGTGGGAAGGATGGCTGACCAGGTACTGCATCAGCTTAAAAATCCCCTTTCGGTGATTGGCGGAATGGCCGGGCTTCTGGACAAGAAAATAGCGCCTGATTCCAATAAGAAAAAGTATATCCAGGCAATAAAGGAAAAGTGCGCCATAATGGAGAGAATACTGAACGAGCTTTCAGACCTGCTCCAGGTTCCAGAGGTAAACTGTGAAGATGTAAGACTTAACAAACTTGTATCCGCATCAGTGGATATCTTCAGACATGAGTTTAAGCGGTTTGACATTGAGTGCATACTGGATCTTCCAGAACCTGAGCCAGTAATCTGTGTTGACAGGACACACTTCCAGCAGGCGCTTGTAAATGTCATCAAAAATGCTGTGGAGGCAATGCCTGATGGTGGAATCCTTCATGTTTCAGTCACATCGGACGATAATCATATAAAAATAGAAGTCATGGATACAGGGCTGGGAGTGGCCAAAGGC
>JALWJV010000359.1 GCA_026996955.1 Deltaproteobacteria bacterium | reverse complement strand
TTGTCAGGATAATTGCTAAAATATTTTTCATGTTGGCACCTTTCTAAAAATAGTATTTAGGGCATAAAGTTCTGCCATTAAAATAGTTCAAAGCTAAAAGCTCAAGGCTCAAAGCCTCAAAAGACACAAAAGCTGAACCGCAAAGGATACTATGGACGCAAAGGGTTTTAATTTTTCCCTGCCGGTGTGGCCGGCAGGGAAGGAATAACTTTATTTGCGTTCTTGGCGTCCTTGAGCGAAGCGGGCGGTGAGGAAGCCATTTTTGCTTTCAGCTTCCGACTTTGAGCCTTGTGCTAACCTTCATGTCAGGGAATACCCCAAGTCATGAAAGTTTAGCCTGCTAAAAGGCCTCTGAACAGACTGGATATCCTCCTGAGCAGGCTGCGAATATGTGACCTGAACGTGGTGGTTTGCTGGGAAAGGTGTTCCCTGATATAACTAAGCCTGATTCTCCACCAGCTTCTTGTGTCGTGCCTGGGCCTGGTTTTCACGCTGCCCACACGTGAATATGCTGTAGTGGAGCCATTTACCACTGCCCTCATCCTGAAATAATATGTTGTATCAGGCCTTAATCCCCGGATCCTGTAATAGGAGCGGTTTCCAAGGGATCGGTCAATGTAACCTGGAACTGGTATCCTGAAGTCAGGGGTCATGGAGAGATCCATGCGGTAGTCATCAATTCCCTGCTGAAAGATCCGTTTCCACCTTAATATAAATTCAGTTGATCTGACTCTTGCGGTGTTAATGCCCGTTACCGCAATAAGATCAGAGATGTCAGCAACCACCACATCATTTCCGGAAAGCCATGCTACATGATTCTGGCTTATTGCAGGCCGTGAATCATCCTGGTCATTATCTGTCAGTTGTACTCGTCCTGTTTCCGGACCAAAGAGGAAAATCTCCCTGTCAGTACCGTCTGACTGGGCAAATACATGATAAACACCGTCAGTAGATGGGCTGCGCCTGATGGTGCGCCAGGGCCTGGCAGGTTCAGGGACCGGATCAAACAGGTTGAGATCATACTGCCACTCCTGGGATGTTCTCAAAGTGCCATCAAGCGTATCCTGTGTCCAGACAACCTTGTTCCTGTAGATGTCCGGATTGCTGCAGTCAATCTGGGAGGGGGAAATAACCCGTGGCGTACTGTTATCTTCAGCATTATAAAGCCAGATTTTGCCTGCCCTGTAAACAGAGTCAACCTTCTGGGATGTCCAGACAACATATCCCTGGTTGATGGCAGGCGCAAAGTGGCTGGCACTGTCGTCAGGTGATATCTTATTACTGGCACCTCCATACATGGTGTCATAGAGGTATATGCTGCTTCCACTTCCCCTTATGTTTTTTTGCCATACTACGTATCTTCCGTCATTTTGGGGCGATATATCATCAGAATTATCATCTGTTATCTGCTGTAACTGCATGGTTTCCAGGTTCAATGCAAATATCTCCTGGTCACCTGTACCTGATTGGGCCCCTGCCAAGCCACCCCTTGCCTGCCATACAAGGAGCATTCCATGAATGTACGGATTGGCATTTGCGGTAAGACCGGTGTCTGTACTACTTCGCCAGATCTCCTGTGGTATTCCTGCATTAACGTTGCTAGTCAGCGTGGTGAAAGCGAGAAGTAAGAACAAAAGAATATTTATGAGTCCTGGTTTCATGATGTATTTTCCCTGATTTTGTTAAATATCAGTTAATGGGATCACTTCCGCCATATGCGCCAATGTCTGTCCTGTCGTCCCCTGCTCCCTTTCCAGGTGAGTCTGACCTTAGGCGAAAATCTCCTGTACTCATGTTTTCAAATTTTGGATCTGCGAATATTTCGTGGGGATTTCCGGTAAAAAATGGCGGTGTGCCTGAAGCGCATCCCCCGGTCTGTGCCGGTACAAAGGTAAGCTTGCCAAAGTTTGCATAATACAGATTGTAATCACGTATGGCACTGCACACACAATCCCTTATGCCCGTGGTCTTGTTCCATGCAGCAATGTTGTTTTTGATAACAATAGGGTCCTTGTCCTTATTCCTAAGCGGCGTATCATTAAATTGACGAGGCTCTCCTGTGTCATCGTAAACAGTTGTGGTTATGTCATCAAAGACAATCCCAGCGCCTTTGTTCTGGTCGTCTGCTGCAATATATGAGCCGTTGGACACCACGGTGTTATTGCTGATAAGGCTTATGCCCCAGGGCATTCCGAATGGTTCCGAAGCACTGCCAGAGTATCGTATGCCTGCCAGGGTATTGTTATAAACAATGTTGTTGGTTATGACCCCAGAGGCATGATCAAGCCGCATGCCTGCATAGTTTTCAAATATCCTGTTCCGTTTGATGGTGAGATTTACAGGCCCG
>JALWJV010000358.1 GCA_026996955.1 Deltaproteobacteria bacterium | reverse complement strand
CTTCCGATACGCTTCCCTGGATCCTCCATCATCTCCTTCCAGTGGGCAATCCACCCTGGAAGGCGTCCAAGTGCGAACATTACAGTAAACATATTTGTTGGTATGCCTATTGCCCGGTAAATGATGCCGCTGTAAAAATCCACATTTGGATAGAGATTTCGCTCCAGGAAATATTCATCGTTAAGGGCGATCTCCTCAATTTCCCTGGCAATATCAAGAAGCGGGTCGTTAATGTTCATGACCTTGAGCACCTCGTCGCACGCCTCCTTGATCAGCAGTGCCCTTGGGTCATAGGTCTTGTAAACACGGTGTCCGAAGCCTGAAAGACGGAAGGGATCATTGCGGTCCTTTGCCTTCTCTATGTATTTCTGGAGGTTGCCCTTGTCATCGTGGATGCGCTGAAGCATGTTGATTACTGCCTCGTTGGCCCCTCCGTGCAGCGGGCCCCAGAGTGCATTGATGCCGGCAGATATGGAAGAATAAAGGTTGACACCGGCACTTCCCACAAGCCTTACCGTGGAAGTGGAGCAGTTCTGCTCGTGGTCAGCGTGGAGTATCAGGAGCTTGTTAAGTGTGACCACAACCTCGGGTCTTACAACGTAAGGCCGTACAGGGCTGTCAAACATCATGTTCAGAAAGTTGCCGCAGTACGAGAGGTCTGCCTTTGGGTAAACAAGCGGCTGTCCAATGGATTTTTTGTAGGAAAAGGCGGCAATAGTGCGAATTTTTGAAATAAGCCTTGCACTGGTTACGTCTATATCACTTAAGGGGTCCTCGCTCATCTCAGGATAAAAGTTGCATAGCACATTCACCATGGATGAGAGGATGGACATTGGGGTGGCATTTGGTGGGAAATGATCAAAGAAGTGGATCATGTCCTCGTGGATAAGGGCATAGGAGCCTAAAAGATGCCTGAAACGGTCCAGTTGCTCAGTTGTTGGCAGATGGCCGTGAAGCAGCAGGTATGCCACCTCAACAAATGTGCACTTTTCTGCAAGGTCCCTGATGTCATAGCCCCGATAGTTCAGGATGCCCTGTTCCCCGTCAAGGTAGGTTATGCCGCTGAAGCAGGAACCTGTGTTGGTGTAGCCATTATCAATGGTTATATATCCCGTATCCTTGCGCAGGGAGCGGATGTCAATGGCCTTTTCACCTTCAGAGCCTTCAATTATTGGGAGATGGTAATTTTTACCATCTATATTGAGGATCGCTGTCTTGCCAGTAATGTATTTTTCAGGTTTTGTCATGAATCGTACCTCTAAAGTTGTCGGTGCGGTTCGTAAAATGCCCAGGGCAATAAAAAACAGGTACAGTACAGCCCTGTATCTGGATTGTATAGCCCTGTAATGTTAATGTTTGGTGTTTAGAGTAGCCGATTTAACCTTGACCAGACCATTCAATGCCGGATTGTCGGCATAGTGACAAAATTCACAGTAGCTATGAAGCGTCAGCGGAATATCGGTCAGGTGGAGCATCTTGTTGTGTGCTCTTTGCCTTAAGAGGAAAACGTTCCGGATGCTCAATTATCTCCTCTGTAAGATCTACATCAATCTCTGGCCAATAGAAGTGACCTGGCGACTGTTCTTCAACATTGAGAATTACTTTTATTGGTTGGTCTTTAAACCAGGGAAATTCTTCATATGACAGGAACAGCTCCTTGCCGTGAGCCAAAAGCCACATGCCATGTGCCGATATATTGGTAACTTCAACTGCAAAAGTGTTTTCGCCATGCGCTAATGAGCTCATGATAATGGACCTCGATGAGTGATTCTATGTTTCGTAATTGTTTGCGTGAATAACGGTAATTCTTAGCCAGCTCAATTTCCGGCTCAAGCCAGAATTTTGCTTCACCTTCTCCAGATATCACATGAACATGCATTCTGTTTTCTTCTCTGGAAAAGAAGAAAAATCTGTATCCATGCTTTTTGAAAACTGTTGGACTCATGTTCGCTGGTAACTGTTCAGCGTATTGACGATAATTATGGTTCGTAAATGGTCTTGTCTTTCCGTTCCGGTGAATAATTTTTTGTTTTTCTAAGGCTCGCTACGCCAAAATCGCGAAACTCGCTGGTCCCTCGCTAAGACATACGCGATTTTTGTGGCTTAGCCTCGCTAAGAAAAACTACTAAATTCTTCAGAGTCACTCCAAAACAAGACCTTTACTACACTGAATAGATACATTCACTCTTGCACATAACAGACAGTATGGCAGTAAAACATAGCCATACGCCAGCCCCTTAACATAGCTTAAAAAGTCACAAGTTGCAAAACTTTCATCCCCCTAAATTGAGCGTTTCAAAATATGGAAAATTGTTTTTTCAACGATATTAAAAGGAGTTATGTCAATA
>JALWJV010000357.1 GCA_026996955.1 Deltaproteobacteria bacterium | reverse complement strand
TGATGAAATAAGTAAAATAATCGCTGGCAAGCGTCCGGTTTCTGCTGATATTGACCTGAGACTGTGTCGTTTTTTTGGCCTTTCCAATGGATATTGGCTAAGGGCACAGGCAGCCTATGAGACAGAAGTGGCTGAGCGTACCATGGGACACCTTTTAAAAGATATAACTCCCTGGTCAGAGTCTATGGCAAGTCAGGCTTAAATCATGATCAGCAATTTTCTTGCAGAAATTTTCTTGTGTAGTCGAACTGTATTCGCCGTATGAATCTCTTTTTATATTTCGTCAAGCGGCTCTGGGGGCTAATTCCCACCTTTATAGGCATCACGCTAATTTCTTTTTTTGTGATGCACCTGGCCCCCGGCGAGCCCATGAGCATACAGGCGGATTTCAATCCCAAGATGACACCTGAGATGCGCCAGAGGCTAAGGGCGCAGTATGGTCTGGATAAACCCCTGTATGTCCAGTACCTGAAATGGCTCAAGGGACTGGCTGTGCTTGACCTTGGAAAATCCTTTGCTCCGGACAGGCGTCCGGTCTGGGACAAGATTAAAGAGCGTCTCCCAATTACCCTGCTTATAAATGTCCTTTCACTGGTGCTGGTTATTGTTGTGGCCGTGCCCCTGGGAGTGAAGGCCGCGGTACGGCATAACTCCCTGTTTGATCAGATAACCACGGTGCTGGTCTTTGTTGCTTACGCTGCCCCTGCATTCTGGGTGGCGCTGCTACTGATGCTCTACTTTGGAGTGGACCTGGGATGGCTGCCGATTTCGGGGATTCACAGTCTCATGGGATATGACCAGATGAGCTGGTGGCAGAAGGCGCTGGATTGGGCCAGGCATCTGATACTTCCAGTATTTGTTTCTGCCATCGGGGGGCTGGCAGGGCTTTCAAGATATACCCGTTCATCAATGCTTGAGGTCATGAGGCAGGACTACATTATCACCGCCAGGGCCAAGGGCGTTCCTGAGCACGATGTTATTTATCGTCATGCGCTTCGAAATGCACTTTTACCCCTTATTACCATACTTGGCCTCTCTCTTCCCGGCATGATAGGAGGAAGTGTTATCTTTGAGTCCATATTTGCAATTCCAGGGGTGGGACAGCTTATGTGGACCAGTGTCATGGCAAGGGATTACCCTGTTCTCATGGGAAATCTGGTGATAGTTGCCGTGCTAACGTTGGTTGGGAATCTCCTTGCGGATATTGGATATGCCCTTGCTGACCCGCGCATAAGAACCGGGGTGCAGAGTGATGAGTAGGCAGGCAAGACATGGCCTTTTAAGGGTATTCCTGGCAAATCCCCTTGCCATCTCAGGCATTACGCTGGTGGGAACCCTATGCATCATAGCCCTGCTTGCGCCCTGGATCTCGCCCTATGATCCCCAGGCCATAGATACCTGGCATATCCTTGAGCCACCGTCTGCACATCACTGGCTGGGTACTGACACCCTGGGAAGAGACTGTCTCTCAAGGCTCATTTATGGTTCCCGCATTTCGCTCCTGGTGGGCTTTGTGGCTGTTGGTATTGCCACATTTATCGGTGCATTTCTTGGAGGAATTGCAGGATATTACGGCGGAAAGGTTGACTGGGTAATAATGCGCCTGGTGGATATAATGCTCTGTTTCCCAACGATATTTTTGATAATGGCGGTTATTGCGTTTCTTGAGCCATCCATTTGGAATATCATGGCGGTTATAGGCCTTACAGGATGGATGGGAGTGGCGAGGCTTGTCAGGGCTGAGTTTTTGAGCCTCAGAAAGCGGGATTTTGTTCTGGCTGCAAGGATTTCAGGTGCCTCAGACCTCCGAATCGCTTTCTCCCATATACTGCCCAATGCCATTGCACCTGTGCTGGTCTCTGCAACCCTTGGGGTGGGCGGTGCGATCCTGACGGAAAGCGCTCTGAGTTTTCTTGGAATTGGCGTGCAGCCCCCTACACCAAGCTGGGGGAATATGCTTACTGCAGGCAAGAATAACCTTGAGATTGCATGGTGGCTTTCTGTCTATCCGGGCCTTGCAATCCTGGTAACAGTGCTGGGGTACAACCTGCTTGGTGAGGGGCTCAGGGATGCCCTTGATCCCCGGAGTCGGGAGAGGGGGTAGGGGGGCGCAGTGCGCACCCTGCAAGAAGAATGTTTTCTCTGGTTTAAGGTTCTTTGCGTTGAATTGAATGGATACGTGAGAGATGTTTTTTGTCGTAGGAGTATATCACGTCAATTTTTTCCTGGTCCATTAAAGCCGAAATATATCCGTCAATAAAATCTATGTTATGGGTGACATAATAATCAATTGCTTTTTCCACAAGCGATCCGTTTATGACTTTTAAACCTGGAGTAGCCAAAATGGCGTGGATCATAGGTCCAATAGTAGTGTTTTTTAAGCCATAAAAGGATTCCAGTACCCAGACAATTTCAGCTATTACAAGTTCTGTTGTGATGAGGACTATTTCGCCTTTTTCTGCCCTGTCCAGAAGAAGTTCTACTCGATCAGCCTTGGCTGGATCGTCGTTTGTCAGATAGCGAATAAAGATGTTGGTGTCAATGAAGACCTTTTTCATTCCATTTCGTCCACAACCCTTTGTCCAACTGCCTTTTTGGCTGCAAGCCGTTCTGATTCAGGATTGCCGTTTCCCGAAACAGAACCCCGTAAATCCCGAAGAGTTTTTATGGGCTGGAGGATGATTTGTTTACCGTCGGTTTTGAAATCGACCTTGTCATGTGGATTCAAATTGAATTTATCTCTAAGAGGCTTGGGTATGGTAACTTGTCCTTTGGTAGTTATTGTTGATAGCATATTTTACTCCGTACATGGCATAATATTTTAATTGTAAGGTAAGTTTTTGAGAAATCAAGGTGTTAAAGGGAATAAACTCTGTAATTTTTATATCTTGTTTGCACATAAATCACATAAATATTGATGCAGGGTGCGCATTGCGCGACCTGCACGATTCAAAAAAGGTCATAAGCTATGTTATTTTGGGATAGTCTCGATGTGTTGCTGAAATGACTTTGTGTGATTGCATATTACAGGGAATAATAATGAATACTGATGATAGCGTTGATGCATTGTATCTTGAAATGAGCGAGCATGAACCGGAAGGGGTTGTTGAAATCGCTGAAGGTGTAAATCTGGACACTGCTCAGGATGATAAAATTGTAGGAATAGAGATTTTAGACGCCTCAAAAAAGATTGATCTTTCTACTATATTTGCAAACAGCTTGGAATTGGACAGCAATTTAATAAACAAGAAGGTTACATAGCACAAAAGATTGCTGGAGATGGAGGAAACACTTTGAAATTATGATAATGATTTTGAAAAGTGCTATTGCCTACAGCAATAAAAATGCAACTTATGGCCCTCCGGCATCCCACCAGTCCACTTTAAGAATATTTTCCCTTGGCACAATGCGCTTTATTCTAACCTGAATCTCCATGTCCATTGCCCATTCAATCTGCGGGCGAAGCGGTATCTCCACAGGTGTAAGGGTATCACAGAGAACCACAAGAAGCCGGTTGCCGCGGCCCTTGTCCAGAATCCAGGCGTTTAAGGGCTCATCCTTTCTGGATTCCAGGTATTTCAGGGTCCAGTAACGGGTACGATTCTGGCGCACTGCTGCCGCTGCCGCAAGGCCTGCTCCAAGCCTTGCAGCCAACTGTTCCAGTTCTTCCTTGCTGTGGGTCGGCTTTCCTTTCTGGAGAAAAGATGTGAGCTGCTGCTGCATAAGCAGGTCAAGGGCTCGCCTCAGGGGAGATGTTACCGTGGTGTAGCAGTCAACTCCAAGCCCTGAGTGTTTTTCAGGATCTGTCCCAAGGTGCCCGCGGCTGATCAGCCGCCTCTGTCTGAAATTGGCAAGCAGGTCCTCCTCTTCACCAAAGATGATCTGCTGTCTTGGTGGCGGTTGACTCCTGTACAGACCGGGAATGTTGTTATCTCTGAGAAACCTGGCTGCAACCACGTTTGCAAGTATCATGCACTCGGAAATCAGGAACCTGGCTGGCCCAAGCCTGCAGAGATTTACACTGACTTCGCCATCAGTAACATTTATGATAAGCTCCGGGATGGGTAGAGGCAGTGCCCCGTTTTCAATGCGCCGCTGCTGCATCTTTTTGCACAGTTCATGGAGATGGGACAGTGTGCCCCCTGACAGTATCTCCTCCTCTGCTTCCCTGTAACTCATACGCCGTGCTACGTTAATAATGCTTCTTGAGATTCGGCTGTTTTGTATCTGCCCTTCATTATCAACAGTTATGAAGAAAGAAAGCCCGCGCCTGTCTTCACCCTGGACAAGGCTCCACCGGTTTTGTGACAGGATATCAGGAAGCATTGGAATCTGCTGTTCAGGCAGGTAGATAGATGTAGCCCGGTTAATTGCCTCGTTAAAAAGGGGGGTGGCTGTTTCTATCTCATCACTTATGTCTGTGATGTGTATGCCAATTTCCCAGCCGTCTCCCTTTTTGCAGAAGCTTAAGGCATCGTCCAGATCCTTGCTTTCTGCTCCGTCAATGGTGACAAGGTGAAGTCCGCGGAGGTCCTCTCTGTCTTCCTTCACCGCATCAGGGAGAGACGCAGCAAGTTCTTCTGCCTGCTTCTCTACTTCAGCAGGAAATTCCGCCTCTATACCCTGTCTTAAAAGCTCAATATTTTCATCCTTGTCCCATATTCCAGCCCTGACCAGTGTTTCAAAGGCACTGCTGCTGTCTGAAAGCCCGGCGTATTTCAGAAGGCCCTTTACAGAGGGCGCGTAGTCAGAATCATCCCCCTGAATGCAGTAGTCCTTCAGGGCCGGTATCCAGAATTCCTGTATAGCGTCTTCAAATTCCTCTCCAAGGCTTCCGGTATCCTCATCTTTCCACACAGAATCAAGCCACCTGGCTCCCTTTGAAATACGCTCCAGCCGTTTTGCCTCTCTTGCACGCTGTTCAAGCAGTCGTTCCACTACCACCGGAGGCATTACATTGATCATGCCGTCACGGTATTTGAAATAGGTATGGTCATCTATGACAGCACGCAGGAATGCCGCAATGTGATCGTCTGTTATCTCTCCGTCAAAGGCAAGTTCAGCCAGGTCCTGGGGAGGCCATGTCTCTGCATCTTCATTGACTGCCTCCCAGACTTCCTTGATGTTTATCTGTTCCTTTAACTTTTCCCTCCTGGTATTTGTTGACTGAAGGGCAAGAATGGTACTGTTCCTGTCGGAAACAGGGATTTTTTTTCTTGATGCAGCAATTATCCTACCTGGCGCAAGGTTGAGTTCACGTCCTGTATGTGTGAGAACACGAACACGCGATCCCTTTCTGCCAGTAACTGCGGCTGTGATAAACCGCTGGCTTTCAAGAAATTCTATAACAGTACCTTCTGGTATGATGTCCATTTTATTCAGCAGGAGAAAGTCTCTTGTCCAGTTCTTCAAGGGCCTTTTCAAGCCCGTAACGAAGCAGTTCCTCTGCGGTGAGCCAACGCATGCCTTCGCTTCTGTAGAAGCTGAAATCAAAGAGGTTTGCAGTGAGCGCCTGCTGTGTCTTGTCAAAGTTGTAACGCCAAAGCAGGGCACCATCCCTTGTGCGTATCAGGTTCAGGTCAAATCCTACGGAGGCCGGACGTTCCACCGAATACTTGCTGCCTATACGTTCCCTGTACTTGTAGAGTTTTCCATAGAGTACAGCTTCAACATTTAACTGCCTTCCAAATGCCCTTATAAGATTAAGTTGTGACTGGCTCACGTTGGAGGCAAGAAAGTTGTTCAGAAATCCCATGCACTTGCCTTCAGGCACTTCCACGAATCGGGGATCATTTTTGTACCTTTCAAAGATTATCCCAGTCATAAATTCCGCCGGCTCGGGTGGAACAATATTGGTGTCAACAACAGAGTCGCTGATGTTGCACGTTGGGCGTTCACTGACCTTGGCTGATGCCCTGTCCATGGGAAGTATGGCAATACGTTCCAGATCGGGAAGCGGTTGCACAGCCTTGTCACGGCTTCCAAATAAGCCGCAGCCTGTAATCAGCACAAGGCAGAACAGCATGGTCATGGCACAGCCTGAAGTTTTTAAGAGCTGGTTTATGTTAAAGCCTTCCCTGTTCATGATTTTACCCCTCCATCCCTCTTCAATGTTATATTGTGCCCTTGCTTGATAGTGTGCCTCTGATTCTTTGATCCATACCCACGGCCTGATCAAGAGCCCTTCCAAGCGCCTTGAATACTGCCTCTGCCATGTGATGGTTATTTTTCCCATATGGTACCTGAACATGGAGCGTCATTCCAGCATTTACGGCCAGTGCCCGCAGGAATTCTTCAATCATTTCTGTTTCAAATCTGCCAATGAATGGTGAATTGAAGGGTACATTAAATACGAGATATGGCCGTCTGCACAGGTCAAGGTCAACCTGTGCCACTGTCTCTTCCATGGGGACCCGGGCGCTGCCATATCTTTTGATTCCGCTGTAGTCATCCAGAGACTGTGCTATGGCCTGCCCCAGACAGATTCCTACATCCTCTACCGTATGGTGTGAGTCAACATCAAGGTCACCCCTTGCCACAAGATCAAGATCAAAGAAGCCATGAACAGTGAACAGTGTGAGCATGTGGTCCATAAAGCCCACGCCGGTAGCTATTGAGGCACGACCGGTTCCGTCAAGGTTAAGGCTGAGTTCAATGGAGGTTTCTTTGGTTTTGCGCGATATTTCGCCTTTTCGCATCTGTTTACCCCTAGAATATGTTAAACACCAGAATCATGAGACTAAATTGAGCGTTTCAAAATCTGGGAAATTGTTTTTTCACCGATATTAAAAGGAGTTATGTCAATTATATCTTTCCAGTTTTGAAACCCTTCGGGATTGCCGTATTTACTGTATCTCCTTTGTCAGAGGAATACCCATATAGCCGACTATTATGGGAATTCCTCTTTCGCGGATCTGCAGCAAATCCGACAATCGCTCAATCTAGGTTTTCATTACTAAACTTTCATGACATGGGCTTGTCACCACTGATATGAAAGTCGGCTTTGAGCTGTTTCCGGATAAAAGTTTTAAGAACTTTCAAAGCACAGCCGATGAGAATTTTGAATGTGACCTCAATGGCTGAGTACGCAAATTTTCAAGGAGTCCTGTATATTTTGGCACGCCGCAAGAAAAAAACACTTCCCGATATAAGTGGCATACTCTCATCCCTTTCAGAGGACTGTCATGTCCGGTTTTTCAAGCTTACCGACATTCCGGAAGCGGTGACATGGGCTGAACGGGGATTTATAGCCATACACGAGAATTATCACTCACTCAGGCGCCAGTCATATCATGTTATCTGCGGTAATCGGGATAACCTTGTAAATTTTTGCAAGATAATGGGGATTCCTGAAGATTATATATGTGCCTCGGAATTTTATCGTTTCTGGCACCTGACATGGTTCCCCAACCTTGATTCCAGGGAGGCTGCCTGAGATGGCAGTCAGAGTTCTGATATCCTGTGTCCGGAACTCTATGCCCTGATATAAAGCCATCCCTCTGCCTGCCAGTCTGCTATGGCCCGCACTGCAGCAGGCACTGTCCTGAACACCTCGGGAAGCCTTTCCTTTGGAATTTCAAAATCACGAAGCGAGTTGGAGCAGAGATAAATCTCACCTCCATCAAGAACAAGCTGTTTCAGATTATCAAACAGGGGCCGGTCACATTTGGTGCACTGGGTAACGCTGTCGGCGTTTGCTACAATTCTTACCCTTAGTGTATCCCAATCTTCAGCGCTTCTGAGAAAGTTAAGGGCGTTTTTTACCCCTACCATCCATCTTTCTTTCTGGGCAACGTGAACAATGAGTTTGAGTTCAGCCATTAAATGTTTCCTCCTGTGTTGATTATCTGGCCTGTCCAGTGCCTACGGCTGTTTCAGCACAGCGCCCTGGGCGCCACTGGTCACCTGGGCTGCATACCTGGCAAGATATCCTTTCCTGATTCTGGGTGCCGGTGGCTTCCACTGTGATCTTCTCTCTGCAAGTTCCTGTTCCGGCACATTAAGAGTAAGTTTGCGGGCAGGGATGTCTATTTCAATAATATCTCCCTCTTTGACCAATCCAATCAGCCCACCTTCAGCCGCCTCTGGTGATATGTGGCCAATGGCAGCCCCCTGGGTGCCTCCGCTGAAACGGCCATCTGTAAGCAGGGCCACCTCTTTATCCAGTCCCATTCCAACAATTGCAGCGGTTGGAGAGAGCATTTCCGGCATGCCAGGCCCGCCCTTTGGCCCTTCATACCGAATTACAACAACATCACCAGGCTGTATCTTGCCGCCAAGTATGGCATCGTATGCGTCGGCTTCGCCCTCAAATACACGGGCTGGCCCTTTATGTTTAAGCATTTCAGGGGCAACTGCTGACTGCTTCACCACTGAACCGTCAGCGGCAAGGTTGCCGTAAAGAATGGCGATTCCGCCTTCCTTGTGATACGGGTCTGATACCGGCCTTATTACTTCTCTGTCCCTTAACACGGCATTTTTGATGTTTTCCCCAACTGTTTTGCCTGTTACGGTAAGTGCATCCTTGTCAATCACTCCCAATTCATCAAGTTCGTGCATTATTGCCTGGATGCCACCTGCCAGGTTAAGGTCATAAAGGCTGTGGGGACCTGCCGGGATCAGACTGCAGAGGTGGGCAGTTCTGGTGCTCATTTCATTAAATGCCTCAAGCGGAAGGTCCACTTCTGCCTCATGGGCAACAGCCGGAACGTGGAGTACAGTGTTCGTTGAGCATCCCAAGGCCATATCAACCGCTATGGCGTTCCTGAATGCCTGGGCCGTTGCTATATCTCTGGGTTTTATGTCCTTTTCAATAAGATGCATTACCTGCATGCCAGAATGTTTGGCAAGTCTTATGCGTGCGGCATCCACAGCCGGTATTGTACCATTACCAGGCAGCGCAAGCCCCAGTGCCTCTGAGAGGCAGTTCATGGAATTGGCTGTGAACATGCCGGCACATGAGCCGCATGTGGGGCAAGCGCAGGATTCAAGCTCGTTCAGCTCATCTTCTGTCATGTCTCCACGCTTTACCTTTCCAATTCCTTCAAATACAGAGATGAGATTTACCTTTTTGCCATTCCAGTTTCCTGTAAGCATGGGCCCGCCAGTAACCACGATTGAGGGAATGTTCAGGCGGAGGATTGCCATCAGCATGCCAGGTGTAATCTTGTCGCAGCTTGGAATCACCACCAGTCCGTCAAAGGGGTGTCCCTGGGCCATAACCTCAACGGAGTCTGCGATAAGTTCACGGCTTGCCAGGGAGTAACGCATGCCTAGATGGTTCATGGCAATTCCGTCGCAGATGCCTATGCCGCCAAACTCAACCGGCGTGCCGCCTGCCATGCGGATTCCGGCCTTCACCGCTTCGGTTATCTGGCGAAGATGGATGTGCCCGGGAATAATTTCGTTAAAGGAGTTGGCTACTCCTATAAGTGGGCGCTGTATCTCCTCATCAGTATATCCCATTGCCTTGAAGAGTGAGCGGTGGGGCGCCCTCTCCATACCCTTTTTCATCTGGTCGCTTCTCATCTCGTAAATCCTTCTACTTTGATTTGTAAAATTGTGACTGTTCAGTTTGCTGAACTGGAATTTGTATAATGATGCAGGTGCGCAATATGCACCCTGCACTAATGGGACCGTTCATCTGAACCCGATTTGTTCCAGGACTGTTATGTCAGGCTATCTTTTCCCATATTGGCAGATCAATGTGAAGCTTGCGAAACCGGTCATCCTGTTTGATTGCATCGCTTCGTTTGTAGTTTGCAATAAGGATGGTCCCGGGCCTCATTGTGTCTTCAACCTTGTGTTCAAACTCCCGCTGCAGGTTGCCATCTGTAAGGGGGCAGAAATAATATATTACATCAAAATCAGGATACTTGTCATATTCCAGTATGTCATCCCGTGTGATCCGGCTGCTTCCAAGCATGCGCGAGGCAACGTAAAATGGATATTCATCCTTTTCAATGCCGTAAACATCAAAGCCGGCCTGCTCTGCAAAGAGCAGTACATTTCCTATGCCACATCCTACGTCAAGGAATGTTGGTGGGGTTGAGGCCGGAGAACCGTTCCCTTCTGAAAAATAGTCCCATGCCAGCATGACTTCCTGAAAGAGCTGACGCGTATCCATTGCCACAAAGGGATAC
>JALWJV010000356.1 GCA_026996955.1 Deltaproteobacteria bacterium | reverse complement strand
CATCTATGCCCAGGTTGCCCAGCAGGGGAATGAAATCAGGGTGTGAAATCCGGGTAATGCACTTTTTGGCCCCATGATGTTTTGCAAGGAGACTGGCAAGGATGTTGGTAGTATCACCGTTTGTAACAGCAATAAAAAGGTCAGCCGAATCAATTCCCTCCTGGATAAGATCCCTGGCCTCAAGTCCGTCAACATTCAGTACAATGGCATTTTTAAGCTCTTCTGCAAGATATTCGCACTGATCACTGTTCTTTTCTATGATATAGACATCAATGTGCTGTTCTTCGAGCTTTCTTGCCACATTAAGCCCTACTCGCCCGCCTCCAACAACAAATACCTTTTCAAGAGGCATTCTCTTCATGCCAAGGGCAAGCTCTGCTGCTGCAACATCTTTCTTCTTGGCCACCACGTAGATGCGGTCATCAAACCTGATGGTATCCTCCCCGCGGGGGATGATTGTCTCACCATCCCTGACAATGGCTACAACAACAAAGTCACCTTTTTCGCTCTGGGTTTTCAGATCCAGCAGGGTCTTGCCGCATACGGGATTGTCCTTCTCAACGTGATAGCCAATGAGCATGACCTCGCCATTTGCAAATTCCACTATCTCGAATGACTGGGAAAAGGAACTTATCCTAAGAATCTCCTCAGCCATTACCTTGTCGGGATTGATCAGCAGGTCAATACCCAGATCATCACCATTAAATGGAGAGTCAGGATGAAGGTAATCTTCACTGCGAACCCGTGCAATAAGGCCCCGTGCGCCAAACTGCTTTGCCATGATGCAGGCGATTAGATTTACCTCATCTATATCAGTAACGGCAATAAACAGGTCTGCCTTTGACACCCCTGCCTCTCTAAGTACACTGCTGGAGCCGCCGTTACCTGTAATGGTGAGGATATTCAGGTCCCTCTCAACCCGCCTTAGCTTGTCCTGATCCCTGTCAATCAGCACAACATCGTGATCTTCATTTGACAGCTGCTGGCAAAGATGACGCCCCACCTCTCCAGCGCCTATGACGATAATTCGCATATCTTAACTAAATACCTGTCCTCTGTTTTTCTATGATCTACCTGCTTCCGACCTAAAGCCTGTTTTTTTCAATTCTGTACATTTTACACCAACATAACCTAAAGGTAACTACGCCCCCTCAGAATGAATTCTCATAATGAAAAGACACTTTTTACGCAACGCATCTGCTCACAGGATACTGCAGATGCAAGGCGAAGGGGGCGAAGGCGTACTACCTGTACTTCGAGTCCCCGCCAACGCAGCAGATGCGGTATCCTGTGAACAGATACACTTAAAGTATGAACAATACCCCATTACAGTCAACATAAAAAAGCCTTTAATGTCTTAAACAGACACATGATAGTTCAGGGATTACTCACCTGTGGTTCAGGATGCTATTGTCAAGTAATTGAGTTGATACTTGAAAGTCTGGCAGGAAATTCTGAATATGAAAAAGATGGAGGCGGCGCCCGGACTCGAACCGGGGAATAACGGTTTTGCAGACCGTCGCCTTAGCCACTTGGCTACGCCGCCCTGAAGTCTGAGAATCATTAACACAGCAAAAACTGTTTGACAAGTGGGAACCTGAACAGAGGGTTCTAATTTTTTAAAACTCTCTTTAGCGGGGCAACATGGATGCCACCTCCATGAACGCCTGAGGATCAACCCTTGTGCCAAGCAGGCTCACCCCCCAGTGAAGATGAGGGCCTGTAACCCTTCCCGTTGCGCCTGCAAGCCCGATTACCTTGCCCTTTTCCACCATTTCACCCTTTTTCACCATGAATTTTGAAAGATGGGCATAAAGGGTGAAAAGCCCTCCGCCGTGATCAATCACAAGGGTATTTCCTGCAAGATAACTCTCCAGGGCCAGCACCACCCGGCCATTGTTCGGCGCCATAATTGGTGTACCCTCTGCTGCCCTCAAATCCACGCCGGAATGGGGGCTTCGGGGCTGTCCGTTAAAAAAGCGCCTCAAGCCAAAGGGGCTTAACACCTTTGAGTTCACAGGCCAGATAAAAGGCCCCTTCCAGTAGCGCTGATTGGTCACCTTGCTGCAGGCACTGCGGATGGCCTTCTGATCATCAAGCACACGCTTCAAAATATCAGGCGGAAAATCAACCATCTTTCTTGAAACCTTGAGGTGCTCCTCCGGGTACCGCTTTTTTTTCACAGGAAGCATGGTTGAGTACACATCCTGCTCTTTTCCGGACATCCATTTCACAGTCAGGCTGTGTCTTCCTGGCGCTGCCTTCAGCCCGGCACCTACAAAGGAAAGCCATTTGCCATCTTGAGTTTTGAATACAGGGAAATCTTTTTTAAGATACCGTATGCCCCGAACTTCAGCACCAGGCGGAACTGAAATGGACACAACACTGACACCACCAGGGGGAATGGACGCTGGCTCAAGAGAGACAGTAAGCCCATGCACGGCAGCATCATGGCCTTTTGCCTGCACTTTCGTGAAAAATCCAGACAGTGCAAAAAAGAGCATGAAACATAAAATATAAGGAAATATTGTCTTCATGGATAAACCTTCTAACAGTGCAACTTAATCAAGATTCATCATCAATCACAGCCTTTACCTCACACTCCACCTTCCCGGAATATGGCTTTATCACAACTGTATCGCCAGGCTGAACCTCCCTGGCATCTCTTAATATCTGCTGATTCTCAGGTATTACAACAAGACTGTAACCACGTGATAGGACTGCCAGGGGGCTTATGGCCTGGAGCCTGGCCGATATTTCCCCAAGGTCCGCCTTATGATCAGAAACTATCTGCTTCATGCCTGAAACCAGTCGCATCTGCATCTCATGCAACAGGCTTTTTCTTCTCTCCACAGCCCTTTCAGGAGATGCAATACGCAGCCGATGAAATAACCGGGTAACATACGCCTCATGCTCAGAGAGCATGGCAGAAACCGCATGTTCCATTCTGTAAACAGCATCATCAAGCCGCTGACGCTGCTCAACAAGCAGCTTGCCTGGATCACGCAACCTGTGCCTTAGTTCCTGCAAAGTGATGGCAGACCGGGATAACAGCAACTTTAATGAGTGTTCTGCCCGCCTGAGCAATGTCCTCACCACCCGGCCAAGCTCCAAAGCATCCGGAGTGACAGCCACTGCTGCTGCCGTAGGTGTTGCCGCCCTGAAATCGGCAACATAATCCGCAAGGGTAAAATCTGTCTCATGCCCAACACCAGATACCACCGGCGCAGAACATCTATAGATTGCCCTTACCACAGCCTCTTCATTAAATGCCCACAGGTCTTCTATGGAGCCACCGCCCCTTGATACCACGATCACATCATTATAGGAAGCGGCGGCATCTGCCACACCGAGGGCACGAACTATATCAGCCGGGGCCTCAACCCCTTGCACAAGTGCAGGAACAAGAACTATTTCAACACCTCTCCAGCGGTTTCTTGCCGTTCGTATAAAATCCCTTACAGCAGCACCTGAGGCAGATGTTACAAGAAATATCCTGCGGGGAAATGGCGGAATTTGTTTTTTCCTGTCTGGATCAAACAGCCCCTCTGCCTCAAGCCGCTGCTGCATCTCCTGAAATCTGGCAAATAGGATTCCCCTGCCAGCAGGCTCCATTCTGTCCACAACAAGCTGCAGATCACCCCTACCGGCATATACGTTCAGATTACCCCGGCAGGTTATAATCATGCCCTCTTCAGGCTCAAATGAAAGGGAAGATGCCGAGGCCCTGAACATTACACATTTCAGGCAACTGTTATCCTCCCTTATGGTAAAATAACAGTGGCCGGAAGCTGCTTTTGAAAAGGAAGAGATCTCTCCTTCTATCCAGAGCGTAGCAAATTCTATGTCAAGGCAGGTTCTTATTTTTGAAATAAGCTCTGACACCCTGTAAACATGCCTGTCTGACGGCATTTGAACAGGGGCTTCCCAGCCTATATCTTCATTGTCATTAGCCTGATCATGGGAGGTACCGGAATCAAGGCAGGATTCAGGCAGGACACCCTCAAGGGCTGAAGGCGGAAAAAGATCTGTTATATTATCCTTTGACATCTTTCAAATTATATTGACATTTTACAGGTATGCAAGCTCATGGCGTATTTTGAAAATACATTAAAACCTGGATTGAGCGATTGTCGGATTTGCTGCAGATCCGCGAAAGAGGAATTTCCATAATAGTCAGCTATATGGAAATTCCTCTGACAAAGGAGATGCGGTGAATCCGGCAATCCCGAAGGGTTTCAAAAGTTGAAGAATATGAGATGTAACTCCTATTAATATCGTATAAAATCAGTATCTATTCAGTGTAGTGAATGGTCTTGTTTTGGAGTGACTCTGAAGAATTTCGTAGTTTTTTCTTGGCGAAGCGTAGCCACAAAAATCGCGCCTGTCTGAGCGAGGCACGAGCGAGTTTCGCGATTTTGGCGGAGCAAGCCTTAGAAAAACAAGAAATTATTCATTGGAACGGAAAAACAAGGCCATTCACTAACCTCAATTTTCATTAATACGCTGAACAGTTACTAAAATCATTTTTTTAACTTTTGAAACGCTCAATTCAGGTAAAAGACTGTTGAAGTTTAAGTTCATACATTATATTAACCACTACATCCGCAAAACACCCACACAAAAAACAAAGGTTCATTGAAGGAGCCCAAAATGCAAAATTCAACTGATGATCGCACTGACATCCCTCCCCTTCCTCCTGTAAACTTTTCCACATTTATACTGTCCCTGAACTCTTCTGCCCTGATGCACCTTGGAGAAATTCCCATGCCTGGAAGTGATGAGACAACCAAGGACCTTAACATGGCACGCCACTCCATTGATGTCATAGCCATGCTGGAGGAAAAAACAAGGGGAAATCTCACGGAAGACGAAGAAAAACTCCTAAAGCATGTACTGTATGACCTGCGCATGAAATTCATAGCGGCGTCAAAGTAGATATGTTCATTACCACTCCGGCAAAGCTTAACCTCTTTCTTTTTATTACGGGTAAACGGGAAGATGGTTATCACCTTTTATTCACACTTTTCCAGAAGATCTCCCTGTTCGACACACTGGAAATTGTAAAGAGTGCCAGACAGGGCATACATCTGACATGCCCGCCGTGGCTTGACTCCGGCAAGGACAACCTTGTCTTTCAGGCAGCGGAATCCTTTTTTGAAGCATCAGGTATTGCGCCTTCCGTGGAGATAACACTTAAAAAAGACATACCGGCAGGAGGTGGGCTTGGAGGGGGAAGCAGTGATGCTGCCGCCACTCTCAAGGGGCTTAACAACATGTTCAACAGTCCCCTGTCAAAAGCCGCTCTGCACCGGCTTGCCAGCACCCTTGGGGCAGACTGTCCTTTTTTTCTGCTGGATGAGCCAGCGGCTATCGGCACAGGAACAGGTGAAATTCTTGAACCTGTCACCACTGAAAAAAGATGGTTTGTGCTTGTAATGCCGAATTTTGGAGTAAATACTGCCTGGGCATATAAGAATTTCAAGTTGACAACACGGCATCAGGACACTATTTTTGACGCCCGTGCCCCCCTGGACGCACTGTTGTGGAATAACGACCTTGAACAACCGGTTCTGGAGAAATATCCTGAAATTGGTAAAATAAAGGAACTCCTGAGGGATGCGGGGGCAGAAGCAGCCATGATGACAGGCAGCGGCTCCACGGTATTTGGTGTGTTCAGCTCTGAAAAAGCCGCAAAGACAGCAATGGACAAGGTAAAAGACAGACTGCCTGGCGCATCTTTAAGAATAGCAGAAACACTGGATTGAATGTTTCAAATTCAGGAATATTAATCCATTAATTAATACACTGGGGCGTCGTCAAGCGGTAAGACACGGGTCTTTGGAACCCGCATTCGCAGGTTCGAATCCTGCCGCCCCAGCCAATTTTTGAATACGCTTGTACCTTAGGAAGGCTTTAGGCCATACATCTCTATTTTTTAAGTGATCTGCAGTGCAAGCTATTTTTATAAAATTTTAAAGGCCTTTAAATTCAAGAGGCTAAAATATTAAGGGCATCATGAGCCAAACTCAACCGGATTTGGAGTTAGAGAGCCTGTAAAAGCCATGGCAATTAACAAAATCAAAATTTTCACCGGTAATGCGAACCCCGGCCTTTCTCAGGAGATTTGCGATTATCTTAACATGCCCCTGGGACGGGCAACTGTAAAAACCTTCAGTGACGGAGAGGTTTTTGTTGAGATTGGAGACAATGTCAGAGGTGCTGACGTATTTATCATTCAGCCCACCTGTCCACCAGTCAATCAAAACCTCATGGAACTGCTGGTAATGATTGATGCGCTGAGAAGGGCATCCACACGCCGGATTACAGCGGTCATGCCCTACTATGGTTACGCAAGGCAGGACAGAAAGGCAGCGCCCAGGGTTCCCATTACAGCCAAGCTGGTTGCAGACATAATCACCACTGCAGGGGCAAGAAGGGTGCTTGCAATGGATCTTCATGCCGGACAGATTCAGGGTTTTTTCAATATTCCCGTGGATCATCTGTTTGCTGCCCCTGTACTGCTGAAGGTCTTGAAAGATTTTCAGAACCAGGACAGTGTCATAATGGTATCACCTGATGCTGGCGGGACAGAGAGGACCAGGGCATTTGCCAAGCGCATGGGTGTAGGCATGGCAATTATTGACAAGAGGCGTGAAAAGGCACATGAATCCCAGCTAATGCATGTTATCGGTGATGTTTCAGGCAAGACCGCCATCCTACTTGACGACATGGTGGATACTGCCGGAACCCTTTGCCATGCTGCAGATGCCCTGATTCAAAAGGGAGCAAAGGCGGTTCACGCCTGTGCAACCCACGCGGTGCTCTCAGGGCCTGCGGTGGATAGAATTGCAAATTCTTCCCTGGAAACCGTAATAGTAACCAACACTATTCCCCTTTCGGAAAAGGCGGCGCAGTGTAGCAAGATAAAGGTGGAGAGCGTGGCTTCCCTGCTGGGCGAGGCTATTAAACGCATTCACGATGACGATTCGGTAAGTTCACTATTTGTCTGATCTTTATCATAGCGAAAATGTTAAAAAATTAAGGAGCATATAATAAAATGAAACAGGTATCAATGAATGCCGCAGTAAGGACAGAAACCGGCAAGGGAGCGGCACGCAAACTCCGTAGGGAGAAACAGATCCCGGGAATACTTTACGGACAGGGAGAAAAACCTGTTCCGTTATCAGTTAACAGGCACGAATTCCAGAGAATGCTCTTTGTTGCAGCAGGTGAAAGGGTAATGTTCACCCTTAACCTTACCGGCGAGGGCGAAGGCGGTACAAGGCTGGCACTGCTCAAGGAACTCCAGCGTCACCCTGTAAATGACCAGATAAGGCACATTGACTTTTATGAAGTTGCAATGGACCGTACCGTTCAGGTTGAAGTACCCATTGTGCCTGTTGGAGAGGCAAAGGGTGTAAAGGTTTCCAAGGGTATCATGGAGCTCATCCAGCGTGAGGTTACTATTGAATGTCTGCCCCTTGATATTCCAAATGAAATTGAGGTTGATATATCTGATCTTGATGTTGGTGACGCCCTTCACGTTTCAGACATCAAGGCTGCAGAGGGGATAAAATTCCTGGATGATCCCGGTACTACTCTTATCACAATCGGTGCGGCAAGCGTTGAAGTAAGTGAGGAAGAAGAGGGTGAAGAGGAAGCAGTAGAGGCTGCAGCAGCAACTGAAGAGGCTTCTGAAGAGTAGAAATGGTCTGAATTCAGGCATTATGCTCAGTCCAGTTTAATTTCAAAAACTGAATTACCCCACCTGATTCAATAATCAAGAGTGGTATATTTATATATAAAAGCCTTGTATTCATGCCCGGGCAGTTTACTGTTCCGGGCTTTTGTATTTCATTTGACAATGACAGACTATCTATTGACCGGATTGGGAAACCCCGGGGCAAAATATGAAAAAACCCGCCACAACATAGGATTTATGGTGGTTGACCTCCTTTCTCAGCGTGAAGGCGCAACTTTCAGTGATATTTCAGGCCCGCCTCCCAGGCAGCAGGCGGAGATCAGGCGAGGGGAAAATAGGATTATCCTGTTAAAGCCCCTGACCTTTATGAACAGAAGCGGGGAGGCAGTGGCAAAGGTAAAAAACTTTTTCAAAATTCCACTGGACAATCTGCTCATAATACAGGATGATTTGGACATGGAATTCGGAAGGATCAAGGTGGTAAGGGCTGGCGGAGCTGGAGGACATAATGGAATACGTTCCATAATCTCTGCTCTTGGCTCCAGGGAATTTCCAAGACTCAAAATCGGCATTGGCCGGCCGGACAGCCCCATGCCAGTTGACCGCTATGTCCTTAGCCGTTTTTCCGGTGATGAGCTTCAACATTTGGACAAGATCGTGGAGCAGGCGGCAGATGCTGCCGAATGTTTTATTGCCCATGGACTGCAGGAAACAATGAATCGGTTTAATGGGAAAAAGTGAGGAGCATATCCTATGGCACGTTTCTTTGCATGGTTTGCAACTATTCTGCTGGTCCTGATCATTGTTGCCGGCGGCTTTATCTGGTGGCTGCAATTTGAGAATCAGCCCCCTGTCATAAAACCACTCCATGTCCCAAATGCCCTTGGCATTGAGTCAGTCATAAAGGTTGAAGTTTCAGACAACCGCAGCGGGCTCAGAAGTATCAGGGCAGAGGTTGAACAGGATGGCAGGGTTGTGACACTTCCTGGAAAGGAGTACAAACTGCCCCCCTTCTATGAGCGCAAGGGCGTACTGCACGATACAGTGACCATAGAGATCAGACCGGTTGAGCTGGGACTTAAGGATGGAGAGGCAGTAGTGAAAATAGTCGCGGCTGATGCATCCTGGCGTAATGGCCTGCAGGGCAATATGTCTGCCGTAGAGATCAAAATCCCTGTGGATATCACCCCTCCGCGCATAGCAATCAAAAGCACTGTCCACAACATCAGGATGGGCGGCGCAGGGCTGGTATCATTTGGCATAAATGAAAAACCTTCAAAGGTTGGAATAAGACTTGGAAATGTGCTGTTTCCTGCCTATGCATTTTCCAAGCAGGGCAGTCACAGCTACATTGCTCTTGTAGCCCTCCCACATGACAAGAAAAATCCGGGCCCAATGCTCATAGAGGTTGAAGACCTGGCTGGTAACAAGTCAAAGGCATCAGTGGCATATTCTGTGCTTTACCGGCGTTCCAAGGTTGACCGTATCAACATATCTGACTCCTTCCTGCAGAGAAAAATGCCTGACCTTGCCATCCACTATCCTGAGGTCAAGGGCAGTTTGCTGGAACAGTTCCTGATTATCAACAACAAGATACGCAAGGAAAACAACCAGCAGCTTCTCTCCCTTTGCCGTAATGGTACGCCGGAGATACTCTGGCACGGCAGTTTTGTCAGAATGCCAGGTTCACTAAGGGCACGGTTTGCTGATTTCAGGCATTACTTTTACAAGGGAAAGGAGATTGATCAGGCTTATCACATGGGAGTTGACATTGCTGACCGCACCCATTCTCCTGTGCCTGCGGGTAACAGGGGCAAGGTAGTGTTTGCTGGTTTCCTGGGCATTTATGGCAATACCGTTGTGCTTGACCATGGAATTGGGCTTTTCAGCACATACTCCCACCTGAGCCAGATAAATGTAAACCGTGGAGATATGGTTGAACGTGGGCAAACTATTGGCCTTACCGGCCTTACCGGTCTTGCTGGTGGAGATCACCTGCACTACGGCATGGCGGTTAATGGTATCTTTGTCAATCCTGTTGAATGGTGGGATATGAAGTGGATAAGGGACCATATACTGGCAAATCTCATATAAACTGCACAACCTGGAAATGAGAAGCAGCCAAAGGACAATAAGCACAGTCGCCAGAATTCTTGCCTCTTTTCTGTGTCTCATACTTCTTACCGGCTTCAAGTTTCCGTCGCCACACCAACTCAGGAAGGAGTTTCAGGCAGAACTTAACAAGATAAAGGAAAGCACCCCTGGAGCAAAGGCATTTGCCAGGTGGAAAACACTTAGGGACCAGGCAAAAGAGGCACTTAAGAATGCGGACATCCAAGGGGCTTCAAAATTTGCAGCAGATGAGTTTGAAGAGGCCTCTTACCTGCTTAAAAGGGCAAAACAGTATGCCCTGAACAGGTCGTATAAAAAGGCATCATACCTCGCAAGCAACA
>JALWJV010000355.1 GCA_026996955.1 Deltaproteobacteria bacterium | reverse complement strand
TGTGTGTCAAAACAAAAATATCGTGTTTCTGCCTGGGTTTTTTACTGCTGTGGGGCTTAGTGTCCTTCTGCTCAGGTGCTGAAAATATACAGTCAGGAGAGGATGAAGCAGCATGGCAGGAGCTTTCTGTTGAGAGGAACCGTTTCTGGAAGGATGTGGAAGACAGCCCTGCCCTGGTGGAGCGTTCTGCATGGCCCCTGATCAAGGGGCTCAAGTTTTTTATCCAGTATTACCCTAACTCCCAGCGTGTGCCCGAGGCGTACTACATGCTGGGCCAGGCATATTCCAGCATTGGCTACAATGCCGAGGCTGCTGCCCACTGGCGTACGGTTGTACGCTACTATCCTCACAGCAAATGGGCAGGCCCTGCCCTTACAGAGCTTGTAAAACAGCTTGAAGAAACAGGTAACCGGCGGAAGATACTTGATTTTTACAGAGAGATTCTTCGTCAATTTCCTGACAGTTCCGCTGCTGTCATGGCAAGGGTCCTTCTGGCTGAAGATGCCCTTAAACAGGGACGGATAGATCTGGTCAACCTGACCATTCAAAAACTTGAAAAGATACCCTCCATTGAACTGAACGTACCTGAATTCCTGCGTCTAAAGGCCCTTATTGCGGAACGGGAGGGTCAGTATGCCAAGGCAAGGGAATACCTGCTTCATTATCTGAATCTCATCAAATCAAGGAGACTCAGGGCATCAGCCCTGTTCAGGATTGCTGAGGATTACCGTGCCCAGGGACGGTATCTGGAGGCAAGGAAATATTATGCCCTGGTGAAAAGGGATTTTGCCTCGGAGCCTGAGGCGCTGTTTGCCCGTTTTCGTCTGGCACAGATTGAAGACCGTGCCCGTGGAAGGCTGAGCGTTTATGTGTCGTCAGCGCTTAAGCCCGAGGACATGCCTGAGACAGCCAGGCTTTATGCCCGGATTCTTAAAGAGTTTCCCAGCCATCCTCTGGCCCAGGAGGTTCAGTTTGAGTTCATGCAGCTCAGGATGAAACAGGCAAAGTATCTGGATGCCCTGAAACTTGGATACGATTTCCTGAAGCGCATGCCGGACAGTGTTTATGCTGAAAAGGTAAAGAAGCTCTCTCTTGAGGCGCTGGGCATGCTTGAGAAACACAGGCAGACAGTTCCTGTGCTCATGGAGACGGTCAGATTCGGACTTCCCATTATAAAATCCGCCACACGCAATCATGTGCTGGACTCAGCCATTGCGCAGGCCATGCCCGGCATATGGCTCAAGATGATGAAACAGATGGTAGGGCACGGGATGAACAAGCAGGCCCTGGAGCAGTACAGAGAGTTTGCATCTGTTTACGGTGAGGATAAGGACAGGAACCGGGAGTATATGGCAGAGGCAAGGAAAAGCGCTGCCAAAGCCCTCAGGGCGCTGGATGCAGCATTTTTGAAGGGTGAGATGTGGACAGGGCTAATAAACTATCATTTTGAGTGGAAGGCCATGATGGATGATCTTGCACTGGCCTCCCACTGGTATGCACTTGCCCGGTGCTGGGATGCGCTTGAATGTCCTGATGCAGCGCTTCGCGCCTATTTCCATGCCTGGCAGCTTGGGCCGCCGGACAGGATAAAGTGCTCCCTGCTTGATAACTGGGCTGACTGCGCTGTAAGGGCAGGGGATGATGTTTCTGCTTCTGCCACACTGCAGATATTTGATACAGAATGTCCTGAAAGGGCATTTACCCCTGAGGGGCTTACCCTGAAGGCAAGGCTTGAGGTGCTTCGTGGCAGATGGCGGGAGGCAACAGCGCTTTATCGTGATGCAGTGCGGGAAGGTGGGGGCTTTTTCAGCCGCAAGGGGCTGCTTGAAGGCTTGATAATGACTGGAGAATGGCGGACAGTCGCCACCCTTCGTGACCATATCTGGGAAAAGGTACGGGATGATGAAAAGAGGAGGTTACTTGCCCTCTGGGGAGATGAGGCATACAGGCTCCAGGAATACGGTATAGCCCTTGATGCCTATGAACGTCTGCTTGCCCTTGAGCCTGAAAATCCGGCTGTGGCATGGAAACTTGCCCGCACCAGGCAGCTTGACGGTGACGTAAAGACCGCAATGGAAGAGTTCAAGGCACTTAGTCAGGCAAATTCACCTCTTTGGGCAGAGGCTGCAGACGGAGTTCTTAAAAACCGTAAATTCTGGGAAGGGGTGCCGGAGGAGTTGAAATGACGGTTGCCGTAGCAGAGACAGGAGTGCCTGGCGTGGTCCCGTCAGGTTCACCCAGGATACTTGTTGCCGCTGACAGTACATCGTGGCGGCTTGAAATAAAAAAGAGTATTGACGGCCTGCGGCTTGAGGCAAGCCTTGTGCCTGATGCAGAAACAGCACATGCCCTGCTTTCAAGGGGCGAGTTTGCCCTTGCACTGCTGGTGCACGACCCTGACACACTTGATGCCGTTGGGATGCTTGAAAAACTAGGCGATACATGCCCGGAGCTTCGGGTAATAGTGCTTGCTGAAAAGCCCTCTGTTGAGGATGCCGTTCAGATCATGCGGGCTGGCGCCCAGAATTTTATCTGTCCGCCCTGGAGTGACGAGATCCTGGGGCATGCCATCTCCGAGGCCCTTGAGGGCGGCAGGGGGATAAGGGCCAACCGGGAGCTCTCTGCAAAAAAACAGGTTGCAGGAAGCAGCGAAACTCAGGGGAGGCAGCCGGGAACAACACCAGGCACCGCTGAGGAAGCGGGGCAGTCTCCAGAGGCAGAAAGCCAGCTGGGCCATGCTCCAGGCGTTGAGGAGCGCCACAGGATATACACCAGAAGCCCTGTAATGGAGCAGCTTCTGAAAAAGGCCCGGGGGGTTGCAAGGAGCAAGGCAACGGTTCTCATACAGGGAGAGAGCGGCACAGGAAAGGAGCTTCTTGCACGTTTTATCCATGCCCACAGTGACAGGGCATCAGCCCCCTTTGTAGCACTTAACTGTGCCGCGCTTCCTGAAACACTGCTTGAAAGCGAGCTCTTTGGCCACGAAAAGGGTGCTTTCTCCGGTGCGGTCAAGAGAAAGGCAGGCAAGTTTGAGCTTGCAGACAAGGGGACACTGCTCCTTGACGAGATAACCGAGATGGCACTGCCCCTGCAGGCAAAACTCCTCAGGGTGCTTCAGGAGGGCGAGGTGGACAGGCTTGGCGGCATGTCACCGGTCAAGGTGGATGTGAGGATAATTGCTACCACCAACCGGGATGTGCTTGCAACTGTCAGGGCTGGGAACTTCAGGGAAGACCTCTACTTCAGGCTGAATGTTATCCCTCTTAAACTTCCTCCGCTTTCTGCCCGCAGGGAGGACATCTCCTTTCTTGCAGAGCATTTTCTTAAACAGTTTTCCACAGAGTATGGCAAAAACGGGATGAAATTTGCAAAAGGAGTCCTTGAGTTCCTGGAAAACAGGCAGTGGCAGGGAAATATACGGGAACTTCGCAACCTTGTGGAGCGTGGCGTGCTCCTTGCCCTGGGAGATGAAGTTACACTGCAGGATATTCTGGGAGAAGATGACTTTCCGGGCAAAATTGACACCTCTGACAGCAGCAGCGGAGTCCTCGGAGGGAACGTATTTAACCTGGAAGAGATTGAAAAAGAGATGGTGCAGCGGGCGCTTTCAAAGACCAAGGGCAACAGGACCCATGCTGCAAAGCTCCTTGGCATAAGCGTTCGGACATTGAGGAACAAGCTTGCAGAGTACAGACGGACAGGGCTGGTGCTGTAACCGGCCTTCAGGGAAACGGAAAAATGAAACTCTTTGACAGGACAATCGGGGTGCTGGAGCAGGCGATAAAGCTCAGAAGCAAACGGAATTCCGTGCTTGCAGGAAATATTGCCAATGTTGATACACCTGGCTACAGGCCCAGGGATGTGAAGTTCAGAAAGCTTATGGAAAACTACATGGACAGGCCCGTGGATTCCAGGCTTTCAGTTACAGACCCTGATCATCTGCTTCCAGCATCCTCCCCTGCTGCGGCGCACGCCTCATCAGCCAGAGACGTTGTTACGCTATCCGGTGCAGCCCGGGGTGAGCGGCTTGCCACAACTGATCCCCGCCATTTTTCCACAGGCAGCAGGGATGAAAATCCGTCAATAGAGGTTTCAACAGAGCGGGGCGTTCCAAACAGTGTTGATCTTGACAGGGAGATGGCAGAGCTTGCAGCAAATAATCTGCAGTACCAGGCTGCAGTAAGTGCACTAATAAAGAAATTTGAAGGTCTTATGACCGCCATAACCGAAGGAGGCAAACAGTGAATCTTCTTGACTCCATAACCATTAGCGCTACCGGGCTTTCAGCCCAGAGGACCAGGCTGAACATAGCCTCCATGAATCTTGCCAATGCCAATGTTACACGAACCGTTGACGGAGGGCCTTACAGGGCAAAATCCGTTGTGTTTACAGCGGAAAAGTACAAGCCCGAGGCAGAAGGCACAGGGTTTGAGGCAGAGCTTGAAAAGGCAGTTGAGACCGTGAAGGTGGCTGAGATTGTTGAAGACCCTGATCCGTTCATACAGGTTTATGATCCTGGCCACCCTGATGCAGATGCAGAGGGCATGGTGAGTTATCCCAATGTGAATACCATGGAGCAGATGGTTGATGTGATGAATGCATCAAGGGCATACGAGGCAAATGCCACTGTGCTTGAGACAGCCAAGAGCATGGCGCTTAAGGCAATAGACATAGCCAGGTAAAGATTATGAACATCAATGAACTTAACAGGCTGAACCTCGGGGCAGGCAGTGCTGTATCAGGGGCGGATGCGAACAGCGCTGCTGACGGCATGAAATCCGGCAGGCAGGGCCAATTCGGGGCAATGCTTGAGGATGCTCTTGAGAATGTCAATGACCAGATGCTCCAGTCAGGTGAGATGGTTCAGAAAATGGCATCTGGTGGAGATGTTGATATTGCAGATACAATGATATCTGTAACAAAGGCCGGGATATCATTTCGCATGCTTCTACAGGTGCGGAACAAGGCGCTTTCAGCCTATGAAGAGATAATGAGGATGTCGGTCTGATTTTTTGATTTTGTCAAAATGTCAGATAGGAGCCAATGCCTGATATTGGGAGAGATGGTATGGCAAGCGCAAAGGATTACATAGAGCAGCTCAAGGCGCTCTTCACCAACATGGACAGAAGACAGCAGCTCATTGCAGGAGGTGTGGTGTTGTTTGTCCTGGCAGGGTTTGCTGCACTGGTCTTTTTTACCAACCGTGTTGACTATGCAACGCTCTACTCTGACATTGATCAGGCCGACGCTGCGGATATTGTAAAGTGGCTGAAGGATGAAAATATTCCCTACAGGCTGGCACATGGAGGCACCACGGTTCAGGTGCCTGCAGAAAAGGTCTATGACATAAGACTTGCCCTTGCAGGCGCAGGGCTTCCAAGCGGAAAGACCCCGGGCTTCAGCCTGTTTGACAAGACCAATCTGGGTGCAACCGATTTTGTTCAAAGGGTCAACTACCAGCGTGCCCTGCAGGGGGAACTTGAAAAGACCATTGAACGGTTTCCCCAGGTGAAGTCTGCACGGGTACATGTTGCCTCTCCAAAGGAGTCGCTTTTTGTAAGTGAAAGGCAGCCGGTGACTGCATCAGTGGTGCTTACGCTTAAACGTGGCACTGAGATGAGTCCTGAGCAGGTCAAGAGCATTGTTCATCTTGTTGCCAGCGCAGTGCCAAGGCTTCATAAGGAGCACATATCCGTTGTGGATACCTCGGGAAATGTGCTCTATGAGTACAGGGACAAGAGCCTTCCGGACCAGGCCGCAATGACAAGCGCACAGCTTGTGTACCAGCGAAGGCTTGAGGAGTATTACAAGCACAAGATATCAACCATGCTTGAAGACGCCCTGGGGCAGGGAAAGGCAGTGGTTCAGGTCTCTGCAGATATTGACTTTGATCATACCGAGGTAAACGAGGAGCGTTTTGATCCTGATACCATAGCAATAAGAAGCGAACAGATATCCGAGCAGAAGGAGTATGACAAGAACGCCGGGGGCATCCCCGGTGTAAAGGGTGGTCTTGCCAACAAGCTTCAGGGCAATCTGACCGGAGCAGAGGACAAGAATGTTATATCCAAGAAGAAGGATGAAACAAGGAATTACGAGGTAAGCCGGGTTCAGCGCCAGACAAGGGCTGCGCTTGGCAGGTTGAAGAGGCTATCTGTTGGCGTACTTGTTGACGGCACCTATACTGAAAAGGATGGCAAAAAGGTCTATACGCCAAGGGCGCCTGAAGAGATGGCAAAACTTCAGAATATAGTCAGGGCTGCAATGGGGTTCAGTGAAGATCGTGGCGATGATCTCAGCGTTCAGAACGTGCCGTTTACCAAGACCGTGACCTCTGCTGCCACGCTTCCCCAAATCCTGGATGTGGGTGTCAAGGTGCTGAAGCCCGTGTCCAACCTGCTTCTGGCAATACTGTTTATTTTCCTGGTCCTGAGGCCCCTGTTGAACAAGTATGTTCTTGCAGAAAAGGAGAAAGAGCCTGGAGAAGAGGAAGCTCCCGGCATGCTTGAGGGGGACCTGCTTGCAGAGGCAGAGACACCAATCCCCTTTGAGCCAACTCCTGATGCCACCCAGGAGCTCAGGGACCTTGCAAATGATTATCCAGAAAGGGCTGCTGCCCTGATTAAGGTTTGGTTGAGAGAAAAGGGCGGAGGAGAGGATGCCGGTAATAAGTGAGGGAGACCTTCTTAATCCTTCAGGGCCTATAAAGGCTGCTATATTTCTCCTTGCCATGGGAGAAGAGTTCAGTGCCGAGGTGTTCAAGCATCTCAAGGACCAGGAGGTTCGCAAGGTCTCCTCTCTCATGGCCCAGATAAGCAACATACCTGGTGAATCTGTGCAAATGGTGCTGGATGAGGTGAGGGAGAAGATGTCACTTGTCCAGGGTGAGGTGAGTGTGCCTGTGGAAGATTTCCTGAAAAAGGTCCTTTTCAGCTCCATGCCCGAGGAACAGGCACGGGAAATCTATGAAGAGATCATGCGCCAGCTTCATCCTTCCACGTTTCAGAAGTTATCAAGTCTTGAGCCCAAGGTGATTGTAAACTTTCTTGCCAATGAACACCCCCAGACCATTGCCGTTATCCTGGCACACCTTGAGCCCGATTTTTCAGCCTCGGTGCTCTCGGAGCTTCCGGAGCGCATGCAGGCAGATGTCATGCTCCGGATTGCCAACCTTGAAAAGATAAGCCCTGAGATTGTCTCAGAGATAGACAGGGTGCTTGAGGAAGAGTTGTTTGCCGTGGAGATGAGTGATGCCACCAAGGTTGGAGGTGCTGAAAAGGTTGCAGAGATCCTGAATAATGTGGAGCGGACCCTTGAAGATTCACTGATGGAGCAGATTGAGGATAACTCGGAAGAGCTTGCCGAGGAGATCAGGAAGCTGATGTTCAAGTTTGAGGATCTGCTTGAGGTGGATGACGGTGCAATTGTCACCATCCTCAAGGAGGTCAGCACTGATGAGCTTAAACTTGCCCTCAAGGCTGCCTCTGATGAGCTCAAGGCAAAGTTCTTTGGTAATATGTCTGAAAGGGCCGGCCAGATGCTCAAGGAAGACCTGGAGATGATGGGGCCGGTAAAACTCAAGGATGTTGAGCTTGCACAGCAGGCAATTATCCGGGTTGCCAAGCGCCTTGAAAGTGAAGGCAAGATTGTCCTTGGCGGCAAGGGCGGCGAGGAAGTTCTGGTTTAGGGGGCTGAAAAAAGAGTAAGGAGTGGCTGAGTCTTGGCAAGGATAATCAAAAAGGGACGGTGTGAACACCAGGTTGTCTGTGTCCCCGTGTCTGCTGACGCAGATGGGCAGGAAGACGACTGTACCAGTGCGGAAGAAGCACGTTTTGATGTCCTTTCTGCATTCATAGAAACCGATGACCAGGGGAATTTGCCTGAACAGGATGAGATTGCATCTGAACAGCCTGTGCCGGACCCTGTGGAGCAGGCTCAGGCAGTTGCCAGGGATATAATTGAAAAGAGCCGCAGGTCAGCGGATGCACTGCTTGAAGAGGCGCGGCAGGAGCTCAGGCGTGCGCAGAAAAAGGGTGAGGAGATTGAGAGCGAGGCCTATGCCGCAGGTTTTGAGCAGGGCAAAAAGGATGGAGAGGAGATAGGAAGAAAACAGTACCAGGTTGTTGCCCAGCGGCTTGAAAAGCTCATAGATCGGATAAGTGAAGGTGCTGAGGCGCTGCTTCCGCAGTATGAGGCCCAGATGGTTGAGCTTGCCATGAGCGTTGCAAGGCAGGTCATAGCAAGGGAGATAGAGATCTCGCCTGATATTGTGCTTGAAAGTATCAGGGCTGCCATGGAACAGGTTGTTGAGGGCTGCGCGGTTCATCTTCACCTGAACCCGGAAGATATTGAGAACCTGGAAGATGAGATAAGGGAGAAGTTTGTTGTGCCTGGAAGACAGGGGCTTGATATTGTCCCTGATCCGCGGGTTGGCAGGGGCGGATGCCTGATTGAGACCGAATATGGACTGATTGATGCCACAACCAAGGCAAAGTGGCAGGCGGTTTCAGATACAATCAAGAGGGTGCTGGCAGAGCGCACAGGGGCTGTGTCATATTCCTCTGCTGCGACTGCTGACACAGGGACTGACGAATCGCCTTCAGGGGTGAATGGTCAGGTGGACGGGCAGGAGATGCCGCCTGATGAGGCAGTATCACAGGCAGAGCCGGAACAAAATGCCGCTGACTGAAAGGCATGGAAGATTTTAACACCAGCATAGATTTTCTTCCCTATTTGAGCCAGGTGCCTGAGGTACAGACAGTTCGTGCCTGCGGTATCGTCAACCAGGTAATCGGCATGGTGCTTGAAGGGCGCGGGCCCGGTGTCCCGGTGGGTGGAATCTGCCAGGTTGAGATGAAAAACGGACCTGCCCTTACAGCCGAGGTGGTTGGGTTCAGGGAGAACCAGGTCCTGCTAATGCCCCTTGGAGATATGAGGGGGGTTGAGCCTGGGAACAAGATCTGGGTGACAGAGCAGAAGGCTACTGTTGCCGTGGGGCATGGGCTTCTTGGCAGAATCCTGGGGGGTACAGGGGAGCCTATTGACAGAAAGGGGTTTGTTAATCCCGAGGCCCATTATCCCCTGTATGCAGAGCCCCTTAATCCAATGGACCGGCCCAGGATCTCCCAGCCTGTGGATGTTGGGATCCGTGCCATCAATTCCTGCCTCACCCTTGGGAAGGGGCAGCGGATAGGTATCATGGCAGGCTCCGGCGTTGGCAAAAGCACGCTTCTTGGAATGATTGCAAGGCATACACGGGCTGATGTAAATGTAATCGCCCTTATTGGAGAGCGTGGCAGGGAGCTTCGTGATTTTATTGAGCGGGACCTTGGCCCCGAGGGGCTTGCGCGATCCGTGGTGATAGTGGCAACATCTGATCAGCCGCCGCTTATCCGCCTGCGGGGTGCGTACCTTGCCATGGCAGTTGCCGAGTTTTTCCGGGATCAGGGCAAGGATGTAATACTTATGATGGATTCGGTTACCCGTTTTGCAATGGCCCACAGGGAAGTGGGGCTTGCGGTGGGTGAGCCGCCAACCTCAAGGGGTTACACTCCTTCTGTTTTTGGGGAGCTTCCAAGGCTCCTTGAGCGTGCCGGAAGCAAGTCCGGTGCAGGAAGCATAACGGGAATTTACACGGTGCTGGTGGAGGGCGATGACATGAACGAGCCCATTGCCGACTCCGTACGGTCCATAGTTGATGGGCATATAGTGTTAAAGAGGGAACTGGCACACCGTGGGCATTATCCGGCTATTGATATTCTTGCCAGCATAAGCAGGGTTATGAGGGATATTGTTGAGCCTGAGCAGATAGAGGCCTACCAGAAACTTATCAACGTGCTTTCAGCCTATCAGCGTGCTGAAGACCTCATAAATCTCGGGGCATACACCCACGGAACAAACCCTGAGATTGATTTTGCCATAGGAAAGATTGATGCTGTCAAAAAATTTCTCTGTCAGGCAGTGGATGAGGCAGCAGATTTTGAAAGCTCAAAAGAGCAGCTTATCAAGCTGTTTGGCTGAGTGTAACTGTTCAGCGTATTCATCTTAATAAGGTTGATAAATGGTCTTGTTTTTCCGTTTCGGTGAACAATTTCTTGTTTTTCTAAGGCTTGCTACGCCAAAATCGCGAAACTCGCTCGTACCTCGCTCAGACAGACGCGATTTTTGTGG
>JALWJV010000354.1:4336-10184 GCA_026996955.1 Deltaproteobacteria bacterium | reverse complement strand
TATGAAAAGTTCATGGCAGCCGCGCCAATGTCATCGCAGCTTGACTTTGTCCGATTTGAGATAATGCAGTTATCCGCCAAATCCGGCGATAAAGACAAGGCAAAGCAGGATCAACAACCTAAATCAGCTTCATAATAATAAAGGCGGGCTAAAGCCCGCCTTTATCAAATTCAGGAATCGTTCTATCCAGGAATGAAGCAGGTGCTGAACCTGCTAAAGTTTATCCCTGCTATAGTTTATCACCGGGATCGCTCAACTCCCCCATGGGGTAAGAGCCTAACCATTCAAGGAACGTGCACCCCTCCCTGATGGACTCCACACCCTCTTTCACCTCGTCATCTTCAATATGCCCGGCAATATCAACATAGAAGAGGTATCGCCAGGGCTCGTCTTTTACCGGCCTCGACTGTATCTTTGTCAGATTTATCCCCTTCTTGGCAAGGGGCTCAAGAAGCCTGAAAAGTGACCCAGGCCTGTCTTCAAGGCTTAGCAGCAGAGAGGTCTTGTCATTTCCGGATGGACGTGGACATTTATGCCCCAGGATAAGAAAACGGGTAGTATTGCCAGCAAAATCTTCTATGCGTTTTTCCACTACCTGCAGGTTGTATGTCCTTGCTGCAAGGGGACTTGCAACAGCAGCCACAGTGGGATCAACAGATGCCCATCGGGCTGCCTGTGCAGTGCTTACCACCTCTTCGGTCGGGACACCAGGGAAGTGCTTCTGCAGCCACACCCTGCACTGGGCAAGGGCATGGGGGTGAGACAAGATGCGGCGTATCTGGTCAGTTCGGCCTGTCTGGCTTATTAGATCATGTGATATGGGCAGATAGATTTCACCGCAAACCTTTATTTTGTAGTCACATAGTCCATCAAGGGTCAGGGCAACTGTACCTTCTACAGAATTTTCAATGGGTACAACCCCAAAATCTACCCGCTTCCTCTCTACCTCTTCAAAAACGTCTGTGATGCTTGGCTGGGGGATAAAATCCGGTGCCTGACCGAAGAAGTCTGTTGCAGCCATGTGGGTAAAGGTGGTTTCCGGGCCAAGATATCCTATCCGTGCAGGACGCTGTGCATTGCGGCATGCAGAAATTATCTCTCCAAATATGACCTTAAGGCCCTCCGGAGGAAATTTATCCTGATTGTAGGAGAGGATGTGATTGATTACCTCCTTTTCCCTCACCAGATCGAGGGGCTCCTGCCTGCTCTGAGCCTTGATATTTCCTATCTTTTCAGCGCATTCCAGCCGTTCCTGTAGCAGCTTGACAAGCTCCCTGTCTATGCTGTCAATCCTTTCTCGAAGGGGTTTTAATTGTTGATACTGTTTGTCGTCCATATTGATTGGCATGATGGTGGTTTGCAGGTATTAAAATTGTTCCAGAAGCCGCTCAATCTCTGACAGCTCCTGCCTGACGCGGGTGAGTATCTGTTTCCTGCTTACAGGCCGGGGAGTATCTGCAGATGATGGAACGGGAGTTTTTTTTCGGCGCTGTTCTTTAAGAAGCTGTTTTTTGGCGCCATTTATTGTAAATCCTTCGTTGTGAAGGAGGTGATGGATTCGTTTTACTGTCTCAAGGTCTTTTTGTCTGAAAAGACGCTGCCTGGCAACCCGGCGCGGTTTGATCTGGGGGAATTCACTTTCCCAATAGCGCAGGACGTGCGGTTCAACCCCTGTAATGCGGCTGACCTCCCCTATCCTGTAATATTTTTTACCCTGTCCGGGCATTGACAATTCCCTTGAGCGTTCTGCTTGGTCTGAAGACCACCTTGCGTCTCGGAGGAATGGTTACAGGCTTTCCTGTGGCAAGGTCTGTCCCCTTGCGCGCCTTTTTTTCAACAGTGGTAAAGGTTCCGAATCGAACAATCTTTATATCATGTCCCTCTAAAAGCGCCTGTTCCATGAAGGAAAAGAGCTGGTCAACTATCCCCTCCACGCTTCGAACCGAAAAACCCATCTCCTCACTGATATATTGCGATATTCGGCGTTTGGTCAGGGTATCGGACATAATAAAAAAATTATGTATCTATGCGGCGTGGTAAATGGTCTTGTTTTGGAGTGACTATGAAGAATTTCGTAGTTTTTCTTGGCGAAGCGCAGCCACAAAAATCGCGTCTGTCTAAGCGAGGGACGAGTGAGTTTCGCGATTTTGGCGGAGCAAGCCTTAGAAAAACAAGAAATTGTTCACCGGAACGGAAAAACAAGACCATTTACCAACCTTTATTAACATAATGGTTACTACGCTGAACAGTAACAAAATTATTGCCTAAGCTCAGCCTGGAATTCCCGCAGGATATCATCAACAAGGGGCTGATGAAATGCGTTTACCTCATGGTCAGTCAATGTACGATCTTCCGCCCTGTAGATAAATCTTACTGCAATACTCTTTTTACCCTGGGGAATGGGTTTGCCTGAATATACGTCAAAAATCCTGACATCTTCCATTAACGCCGGGGCATGTTCCCTGATGAACGAGATTATGTCAGCAGCCCGTACACTATCATTTAATACAATGGCAATATCAAGTTCAAGGGATGGATAACGCGGCAGTTTTTTAAACTGCCTGTTAAAATCTGCGCTGGACAGCATCTCATCAAGCCCAAGATCAAAGAGATATACCGGGGCAGAAATATCAAATTTTTTCAGAACCTGCGGCATTATCTCTCCTGCAGTCCCAATCAGAGTATTGCCGGAGAATATGGAGATTGATGCGCCGTTTATATAAAATGGCGAGTCTTCTGCCTGGGGTTTTACTTCATAGTTGATACCCAGGCTTTCAAGCAGCTCTTCAAGTATCCCTTTAATGTCAAAGAAGTCACACGTCTCATCCGGCCATGCCCAGCTCTCTGGCAGCCTCTTTCCTGTAATAACACAGGCAAGCCTCTTTTCCTCCCCGGGCTGTTTTTCATGCCCCTGGTCAAAAAATACCGTACCGGTTTCAAAGAGCCTGAGATCAAGATTCCGCCTTGCCATATTTCTCGAAACTGTTCTCAGTAGGGATGGAACAAGGGACGTGCGCATAACAGACTGATCTTCAGTCAGAGGGTTCTGTACCTTAACCATTTTAAGGCGCGGATCGTCCTGAGCAAAGCCCAGGGCAGTAATGTCTGCCGGAGATGTAAAACTGTAGGAGATTATCTCGTTTACTCCGGATGATGCCAGTATCTGCCGTACCCGTGACTCTATGTCCCTGTAGGACTCCAGTTCTTCGGTTATAATACTTGCAACCGGAGCTGTAGTAGGGATGTTATCAAAACCGTGCATCCTGGCTATCTCTTCTACCAGGTCAATTTCCTCTGTGATATCAGGCCTGAACAGCGGTACAACGGTTTTTATCAGGTTATCTTCACGGGTTGTCTCAAAGGAAAGCCTGGAAAGATACCGGTCCATCATGTCGGCTGTAATATCTGCACCAATAAGCCGTGCTGCCCGTTCTGTACGCAGGGTAACCCTGGCAGGCACAAACTCCTTCGGGCATTCATCCCGCCAGGCCTCAAGTGTGCCGCCTGCTGTCTGGAGTATCAGTTCTGCTGCCCGGTGCATTGCCCGCAATGTGCCGGACGGGTCCACACCCCTTTCAAAACGGTAGGATGCCTCTGTGGAGAGCTTGAGTCTCCTGGCTGTGCGCCTGACCTGTGACGGCTGGAACCATGCGCTTTCAAGCAGTATATCAACTGTGGATTCAGAAACCTCGGAATTTGCCCCTCCCATTACACCTGCCACTGCCACAGGCTTTGATGCATCACAGATTGCCAGCATGTCTTCCTGAAGCTCACGTTCCTTGCCATCCAGGGTGGTAAGCTTCTCGCCCTTTTTTGCACACCTTACAACTATTGCCTTTCCATCCAGCAGGTTCAGGTCAAATGCATGAAGAGGCTGCCCTGTTTCAAGCATAACGTAATTTGTCACATCAACTATGTTGTTTATTGGCCTGATACCGCTTGCAGCAAGCCTGGATGTTATCCATGAAGGCGCAGGCCCCACCTTTACCCCCCGGATTATGGCTCCAACATATCTCCCGCATAGCTCGCTGTCTTCAATGGTGATTGATACGGCATCAGATGGCTTTTCGGGCTGTGAAACAGATGGCTTGAAAGGCAGTGTAAGAGAAAGGTCCTGGAGGGCTGAAACTTCCCTTGCCACGCCAAGCACGCTGAGGCAGTCAGGCCGGTTTGGAGTAATCCCAAGCTCAAGCACCTGGTCTTCCAGGCCAAGTGCTTCAATAACCGGCGTTCCAGGCCTGATGTCATCATTCAGGTACATAATTCCGGATGCATCATCACCTATGCCAAGTTCTGCCTCTGAGCAGAGCATGCCTCTTGATCTTACATCGTGAACAAGCGCCTCCTTTACAACATTTCCATCAGGAAGCACTGTGCCAGGAAGTGCAAGGGCTGCTATCTTGCCCTCCCTGACATTGGGGGCACCGCAGACCACGGTGACTTCGCTTTCACCAGTATCAATGGAACATATCCTGAGATGTTTTTCAGAAGGATGAGAAGCGCATGACACAATGCGCACAGCTATTACCTTCTCAATGCCTTTCCAGGCAGACTCAATGCCTTCAACTTCCAGGCCTGCCATGGTGAGCTCATGGGCAAGCTCTGTAACAGGGCATTCAAACGGCACAAATTCTTTTAACCACGAGGTAAGAATCAGCATGACTTTCCATTTCCGCCCTGCCATGTTAACGGCGGGCAACTTCTTGATCCAGCTACTTAAACTGCGTCAGGAACCTGATGTCATTATCAAAGAAGAGTCTCAGATCATCAATCCCGTACTTGAGCATGGTAATTCGTTCAATTCCCAGGCCAAAGGCAAATCCACTGTACTTTTCAGTGTCATACCCTACATGCCTGAACACTGCAGGATGTACAAGGCCTGCACCAAGCACCTCAAGCCAGCCGGTATGGGAGCAGACACGGCACCCGCTTCCTCCACAGATGACACACTGTATGTCAACTTCAGCACTGGGCTCTGTAAACGGGAAGAAACTTGGACGGAACCTTACGCCGGTACCGCTGCTGAAAATTTCATGTATAAAGTGGGTCAGTATCCCCTTGAGATCAGCAAAGGAGACATTGGTATCAACCATAAGGCCTTCCACCTGGTGGAACATGGGGGTATGGGTGACGTCTGAGTCACACCTGTACACCTTGCCCGGCGCTATGATGCGCAGAGGAGGCTGAATCTTTTCCATTGTACGGATCTGGATAGGAGAGGTGTGGGTGCGCAGGAGGACTTTTTCGTCTATATAAAAGGTATCCTGCATATCCCTTGCAGGATGATCCGGCGGGATGTTAAGCGCCTCAAAATTATAGAAATCAAGTTCTATCTCTGGCCCCTGGGCAACGGAAAACCCCATTCGGTTAAAAATTGCACATATCTCATCCATTACCTTTGCAACAGGATGAAGTGTGCCTGAGGGCAGTCGCCTTCCTGGAAGAGTAGGGTCAAAACCTGAAATGCAAGCTGAGTCCCCGCTCTCTTCAAGAGATTTAAGTGCCTTCTTTATGGCAGATTCAATCTCTTTTTTGTATTTGTTGGCCAGTTGGCCTACCAGTGGGCGCTGATCAGGCGGCAGGGTTCCAATGGACTTGAGGATGCTGGTAAGTTCTCCCTTGCGGCCTGTTACCTTTACCCTGAGCTCCTCTATTGCCTCTCTGCCCTTCTTTTGCGCTGCCTCCAGCGCCTCCAGCGCCTCTGTCCTTATGGTTTCAAGCCGGTCAAGCATTTTTTATGATACCGTAAACCTAGATTGAGCGATTGTCGGATTTGCTGCATATCCGCGAAAGGGGAATTCCCATAATAGTCGGCTATATGGGAATTCCTCTGACAAAGGAGATGCAG